>NZ_CP113949.1:5627500-5739290 GCF_026810445.1 Pseudomonas sp. BSw22131
ATGTTCACCTAAACGTGGAGGAGCGGATCGATACTCAACCGGAGTCTCGGACAGGCGAATAGGACTGGCAACCTGAGGAACCGTACCACCCAATGCATGTGGTAATGACACCAACAAGCCTCTAGCTTTGACCTGAGGATCTGCAAACACCTGCGCAATATCGTTGATAGGCCCACAGGGCACCCCAACCAGCTCCAGTGCGCTCACCCACTCGCGCGTTGTCTTGAAGACGGTTGCCTGACGAATCATCGGGATCAGCTCGGCCCGATAAAGCACTCGCTGCTTGTTGGAGGAAAACCTCGGATCTTCAGCCCACTGCGGCTGACCCGCCACCTCAGCAAACTTCCTGAATTGGCTGTCGTTACCCACTGTCAGGATAAAGTCGCCATCCGCGGTGGGGAAATCCTGATAAGGGACGATATTGGGATGAGCATTGCCCAACCGACGGGGCGAGACGCCTGTTGTCAGGTAGTTCATTGCCTGGTTGGCCAGACAGGCAACCTGAACATCAAGCAGCGCCATATCAATGTGCTGACCGGCGCCACCCTGATCGCGGTGCGCCAACGCCGCCAAGATCGCGGACGTCGAATACAACCCCGTCAGAATGTCCGTCAATGCGACGCCGACCTTTACGGGCCCCGCACCATCCTCACCCTCGGGGCGGCCCGTCAGGCTCATAAGCCCGCCCAAGCCCTGGATCATAAAGTCATAGCCAGCGCGCTTGGCATAAGGACCGGTTTGACCGAAGCCGGTAATGGAACAGTAAATCAGCCTCGGGTTCTCCAACTGCAAAGACGCGTAGTCGAGGCCATAAGCCTTCAACCCGCCCACCTTGAAGTTCTCAATGACGATGTCTGACTTCGCCGCCAGCTCACGCACCAGTTTTTGACCCTCTGGCTGAGTGAAGTCAATGGTGACGGACTGCTTGTTTCGGTTCGCTGACAAGTAGTAGGCCGCTTCGCTGGTGTTCTCGCCGGCGGCATCTTTCAGAAACGGAGGACCCCACGCACGCGTATCGTCGCCGTTTCCTGGTCGCTCGACCTTGATGACGTCAGCGCCCAAGTCCGCAAGAATCTGCCCAGCCCACGGCCCTGCCAGGACTCGAGACAAGTCCAAAACCCGCAAATGCGAAAGCGCACCCATGACAGCTCCTTAATAGAAAGCCTGAATGCCCGTTTGCGCACGCCCCAGAATCAGCGCGTGAATATCGTGCGTACCTTCATAGGTGTTCACCACTTCAAGGTTCACCAGGTGACGCGCGATGCCGAACTCGTCCGAGATTCCGTTTCCACCCAACATGTCCCGCGCCATACGTGCGATATCCAGGGATTTACCGCAAGAATTGCGCTTCATGATGGAGGTGATTTCAACCGCATCTGTTCCTTCATCCTTCATGCGGCCCAGACGCAAGCAGCCCTGCAAGGCGAGCGTGATCTCTGTCTGCATGTCCGCCAGTTTTTTCTGGATCAATTGGTTGGCCGCCAACGGGCGTCCAAATTGTTGGCGATCAAGCGTGTACTGACGCGCCGTATGCCAACAGAACTCAGCAGCTCCCAAAGCACCCCACGAAATACCGTAACGCGCCGAGTTAAGGCAGGTGAACGGGCCTTTCAAGCCCCGCACGTCCGGGAAGATGTTCTCTTCAGGAACAAACACGTTATCCATCACGATCTCACCGGTGATGGAAGCACGCAGCCCGACTTTGCCATGGATGGCCGGCGCACTGAGCCCTTGCCAGCCTTTCTCCAGAACGAAGCCACGGATGTCGCCTTCGTCATCCTTGCCCCACACCACAAACACATCAGCGATTGGGCTGTTGGTGATCCACATCTTGCTGCCGGACAGTCGATAACCACCCTCAACCTTTTTTGCACGAGTGATCATCGCGCCTGGGTCGGAACCATGATTAGGCTCGGTAAGACCGAAACAACCGATCCACTCGCCAGATGCCAGCTTCGGAAGATACTTCTGCTTTTGCCCCTCGGTCCCAAATTCGTTGATCGGCACCATCACCAGAGAGGACTGAACACTCATCATGGATCGGTAACCGGAATCCACACGCTCCACCTCACGCGCTATCAACCCGTAGCAAACGTAATTCAGACCGCTGCCACCGTATTGCTCAGGGATAGTGGCGCCCAACAGACCAATTTCACCCATCTCACGAAAGATCGCAGAGTCAGTCTTCTCGTGCCGGAAAGCCTCGAGCACGCGCGGCGCCAACTTGTCTTGCGCAAACTGCTCGGCACTGTCACGCACCATGCGCTCTTCTTCGGTCAACTGCTGATCCAGCAGCAGCGGGTCAATCCAGTTGAAAGTTGCCTTGCCGCCCATGACGCTCTCCTCAATAAGTGGGTGCATTCGCTTATGCCGCACAAATGTCTTCGGCTGATCCTAGGCGCGCTCCCTCTGTCTAGCAAACGACGATTCCTCACTGCTTTGTGCTAATTTCGCACTCCGAAACAGCTCCAGCCCTTCCTTTGCTCTTTTAGTTGTGAGGCGGCCGTACATGCGTCGAAAAATCCCCAGTACCGCAGCACTGGTCAGCTTCGAAGCTGCGGCTCGACACGAGAGCTTTACCAAAGCAGCGGCGGAGCTCTCGCTGACTCAAAGCGCTATCTGCCGACAGATAGCCAGCCTCGAAGCCTTCCTGAACGTGGAGTTATTCCGACGCTCAAGGCGTGGCGTGAAACTCACCGAAGCAGGGCTGTCTTACAGCCGCCGAGTCGCGACACAATTGGATGCCGTGGAGCGTGACACGCTTTCGGTAATGGGCAATCAAGGCACCAACGTCATCGAACTGGCGGTCGTGCCGACGTTTGGCACCCAATGGTTGCTGCCACGACTCAAGGAGTTCCAGCGAAAGCATGCCGACGTCACAATCAACCTCACCAACCGCACCCGCCCGTTTCTGTTCGCAGACACAGAGTTCGATGCTGCCATCTACTTTGGGGATGCCGACTGGCCAGGCACCGAATCCCACCGTTTGATGAGCGAGAATCCTATGCCGGTTTGCAGCCCGACGCTGCTTGCCGGGCGCACGCATCTCACTGCAAAACAACTGGCTGAAATGCCATTGCTCCAGCAAACCACGCGCCCTTACGCCTGGCGCCAGTGGTTCAGCTCGATGGACATGAGCATTGCGCGCGACATGACAGGTCCGCGTTACGAGCTATTCTCCATGCTGGCCCAAGCGGCAACCCACGACATGGGCATCGCGCTGATTCCGCCCTTTCTTATTCAGCGCGAGCTGCTAGAGAATCGTCTGATCATCGCCAACGACCATTCGCTTTCGAGCACAAAGGCCTATTACCTGATGATTCCTGAACGCAAACTCGAGTCCGCTTCGCTAAAAGCGTTCAGAGACTGGCTGGTCGATCAAGCAGGGAGCTATTCACTCCCCTGATTTCGTTGATTATTTTCCGCAGCTCCTCCTGTAGTTACCTCCTTCAAAAACCTACAGATATCCTTAATTGTCGTATATACGACACATCCATGTTCGTTATTGAAAAACCCTACGAGTCCATAAATACGTGGTCTAGAGCCCTATTTGTCTCTCGCAGGTCACTTCGACAGAAAAACTCTTAAATCTTCGCTATAACTCTGTAAGCCATGTATTTAAAGGCATTCAGCGAATTCCTGCGTCAAACGGTCACAGGGTGACTTGTAGTTAAAAAAAAGTTTCGTTACAGAATCCTTGAAGCCCATTTGCTTCGCCTGCAAAATGCCGCGCCTCCGCCATTTCCATAGGCGGGGACGAGGTGATCGATCCCACCAGACGCGCCATCCGTAGCGCCTTGGCTACTTTTAAACATAAAAAGATCACGCAGGAGATTTGACGTGCACATTGGTGTCCCTCTCGAAACCCAGACGGGTGAAACGCGGGTTGCTGCAACCCCCGAAACCGTCAAAAAGCTCATTAGCCAGGGTCATAAAGTCACGGTCCAGGCAGGCGCTGGTATCACCGCGAGTGTCCCGGACAGCGCCTATGAAGCCGCAGGTGCCTCCATTGGTGGCCTCAACGATGTGTATGGCGCAGCGTTGATCCTCAAGGTCGTTGCCCCAACCGACAACGAATTGAGCCTGATCAAGCCCGGTACGGTCGTGGTCGGCATGCTCAACCCCTTCAACAACGAAAACATCGCCAGGATGGCTGAGTGCGGTATCACCGCATTCGCACTGGAGGCCGCGCCGCGAACATCTCGCGCGCAAAGTCTCGACGTGCTCTCGTCGCAAGCCAACATTGCCGGGTACAAGTCCGTGCTGTTGGCAGCCCATCACTATCCACGCTTCATGCCGATGCTGATGACCGCTGCCGGCACAGTGAAAGCCGCCCGCGTTTTGATTCTGGGCGCCGGTGTTGCTGGCTTACAGGCAATTGCTACTGCCAAACGACTGGGAGCTGTGATCGAGGCCTCAGATGTACGCCCTGCGGTGAAAGAGCAAATTGAATCCTTGGGTGCGAAGTTCGTCGATGTCCCTTACGAAACCGAAGAAGAGCGTGAAGCTGCAGTGGGCGTCGGCGGTTACGCCCGGCCAATGCCTGCCAGCTGGATGCAGCGTCAGGCGGTGGCTGTACATGAGCGCGCCAAACTGGCCGACATCGTGATTACCACGGCACTCATCCCAGGCCGCAAAGCACCGGTGTTGCTCAGCGCAGAAACTGTCGCGCAAATGAAGCCCGGTTCGGTGGTAATCGATCTCGCCGCTGCGCAAGGCGGCAACTGTCCGCTGACGGTCGCCGATCAGGTAGTGATCGAACACGGCATCACCATCGTTGGCCACACGAATCTGCCGGCAATGGTCGCAGCAGACGCCTCGGCCCTGTATGCGCGCAACCTGCTGGACTTTCTCAAGCTGGTGTTCACACACGAAGGCCAGCTCGAAATAAACCTTGAAGACGACATCGTCGCCGCGTGCCTGATGTGCCGCGACGGCCAGATTGTTCGCAAAAACGGCTGAGGATAAAAACAATGGAAGAGTTCATCTCGCCCGGCATCTACAACCTGATCATTTTTGTGCTGGCAATCTATGTCGGCTATCACGTGGTCTGGAACGTTACCCCGGCGCTGCACACCCCGCTGATGGCGGTCACGAACGCCATCTCGGCCATCGTCATCGTCGGCGCAATGCTTGCAGCAGCCCTGACCGTGACCCCGCTTGGCAAAACCATGGGTACGCTGGCCGTGGCGCTGGCAGCGGTAAATGTATTCGGCGGTTTTTTGGTCACCCGACGAATGCTTGAAATGTTCAAGAAAAAAGCGCCCAGGACCAAAGTCGAGGTGACGAAGTAATGAGCATGAACCTCGTCACTTTGCTGTATCTCGTTTCGGCGATCTGCTTCATCCAGGCACTCAAAGGCCTTTCGCATCCGACAACTTCGCGGCGGGGCAATCTGTTCGGCATGGTCGGCATGGGATTGGCGGTGCTCACTACAGTTGGCCTGGTCTACAAGCTCGCAGCGATGTCTACAGATGGCGCAACTGCTGGCATTGGCTACATTGTCATCGGTTTGCTCGTCGGCGGCACTGCTGGCTCGATCATGGCCAAGCGAGTCGAGATGACCAAAATGCCGGAGCTGGTGGCTTTCATGCACAGCATGATTGGCCTCGCAGCGGTGTTCATTGCCATTGCCGCAGTGGTCGAACCGCAGTCGCTGGGCATCGTTCGTCACTTGGGAGATCCGATCCCTGCCGGCAATCGACTGGAGCTGTTCCTTGGCGCCGCGATCGGTGCGATCACGTTCTCCGGTTCGGTCATCGCATTCGGCAAGCTGTCGGGCAAATACAAGTTCCGCCTGTTCCAGGGCGCACCGGTGCAGTTTGCCGGGCAGCACAAGCTGAACCTGATTCTGGGGCTGGCCACGCTGTTTTTCGGCCTGACGTTCATGTTCACCGGCAGCCTTTTCGCGTTCAGCCTGATGCTGATCCTGGCATTCATCATTGGCGTGCTGTTGATCATCCCGATTGGCGGGGCCGACATGCCAGTCGTGGTGTCGATGCTCAATAGCTATTCGGGCTGGGCAGCCGCGGGCATTGGCTTCTCACTCAATAACTCGATGCTGATCATCGCAGGTTCGCTGGTAGGTTCTTCGGGTGCGATCCTGTCGTACATCATGTGCAAGGCCATGAACCGCTCGTTCTTCAACGTGATCGGTGGCGGCTTCGGCGGTGCAACTGATACTGGCGCCGCTACAGGCGCCAAAGAAGCACGACCGGTCAAATCCGGCTCGGCTGACGACGCGACATTCCTGCTGACCAACGCTGACACGGTGATCATCGTGCCGGGATACGGCCTGGCAGTGGCACGCGCACAGCACGCGCTCAAAGAGCTGACAGAAAAGTTGACCCATCGCGGGGTGACAGTAAAGTACGCGATCCACCCTGTAGCAGGGCGGATGCCAGGGCATATGAACGTCCTGCTGGCGGAAGCGGAAGTGCCTTACGACCAAGTGTTCGAAATGGACGACATCAACTCCGAATTTGGTCAGGCCGATGTGGTGCTGGTCCTCGGCGCAAACGACGTGGTGAACCCGGCCGCCAAGAACGACCCGAAATCACCGATTGCCGGGATGCCGATTCTGGAAGCGTTCAAGGCCAAAACCATCATCGTCAACAAACGCTCGATGGCCAGCGGCTATGCCGGCCTGGATAACGAACTGTTCTACCTCGACAAGACAATGATGGTCTTTGGCGATGCGAAAAAGGTCATTGAGGACATGGTGAAGGCCATCGATTAAGGCTTCATCTGCGACGAAAAAGCCCTCCAGCGCTCACCTTGGCTGGGGGGCTTTTACATTTCGGGCAACAGTGTTTTGTCCTGAAACCCTCTAATTAGAGCCCTCCAATGCGACCTTGGTAGCGGGACGAGGCGCTGGCAACGCTCTAGACTGGTCGCTCGCTTAAGCCGTCCGAGATAACCCTCCATGTACCGTGAACGTATCCGCCTGCCTGCTTTGATGAATAAGGTAATGAGCGCCGCCGATGCCGCCTCTTTGATCAAAGACGGTATGACCGTTGGCATGAGTGGCTTTACCCGAGCCGGAGAGGCCAAGGCCGTGCCTCAAGCACTGGCAGAGCGCGCCAAGGTCTCGCCACTACAGATAAGCCTGATTACCGGCGCAAGCCTGGGCAACGACCTCGACAAGCAGCTGACCGAAGCCGGCGTCTTGTCCCGGCGCATGCCATTTCAGGTCGACAGCACCCTGCGCAGGGCCATCAACGACGGCACCGTCATGTTCATCGACCAGCACCTGTCCGATACAGTTGAGCAATTGCGCAATCGGCAAATCAAGGCAGTGGACCTCGCGGTCATCGAGTGTGTGGCAATCGACGAAGAAGGCCATCTGATTCTCAGCACTTCCGTGGGTAACTCCGCCAGCTTCGCCATTCTGGCCAAAGAAGTGATCGTCGAAATCAATCTGGCGCAGCCGCTCGAGCTCGAAGGCCTGCATGACATCTATATACCCAGCTATCGCCCCACACGACTGCCGATCCCGGTGCTCAAGCCCGACAGCCGCATTGGTAATCCGGCCGTGCAAATTGATCCGGCGAAGATCGTCGGCATTGTCTTCAGCAATCAGACCGACTCGCCTTCGACGGTATTGCCACCCGACAGCGAGACACAAGGCATTGCTGGCCATCTGGTGGAGTTCTTCAAGAACGAAGTGCGTCAGAACCGGCTGACCAACCAATTGATGCCACTGCAAGCAGGCGTCGGCACCATCGCCAATGCCGTGATGACCGGTTTGCTGGATTCGCCGTTTCACGACATGACGATGTATTCCGAGGTGCTTCAGGACTCCACTTTCGACCTGTTTGACGCAGGCAAGCTGAGCTTCGCGTCCGGCAGCTCGATGACGCTGTCGGCTCGCAAGCACAGCGGCGTTTACGACAATCTCGACCAGTACAAACCAAAACTGTTATTGCGCCCTCAGGAAATCTCCAACCATCCTGAAGTGGTTCGCCGTCTGGGCATCATCGCAATCAATACAGCCCTGGAGTTCGATCTGTACGGCAACGTCAATTCCACGCACGTGGGTGGCACCCGGATGATGAACGGAATCGGCGGCTCTGGAGACTTCGCGCGCAATGCGCACCTGGCGATCTTCGTGACCAAGTCCATTGCCAAAGGCGGCTCTATTTCAAGCGTGGTGCCCATGGTCAGCCATGTGGACCACACGGAGCATGATGTCGATATTCTCGTCACAGAACAGGGACTGGCCGATCTGCGCGGGCTCGCGCCTCGTGAGCGCGCCCGCGTCATTATCGATAACTGTGTTCATCCAGCTTATCGCGAGGCATTGAATGACTACTTCCGCAGGGCCTGTGCCATCGGCGGTCACACACCGCATGTGCTGCGTGAAGCACTAAGTTGGCACCTGAATCTTGAAGAAACCGGACGAATGTTGGCGGCCTGACAAAACAGTTGAGAACTGGCGACAGTTTTTAGTCGCCAGTTTCCGGCCGCCCTCATTCGTTCCTCAGAAACTGTACTACTGTACCTGCCAATCCTGACCTTTTTGGCCGTCCCCACACCCCAAGCAGCTGCAAAATGCACTGTTTTCGTGCCGACCCGTACAGTTGCCCCAAATACGGACAAAACAGTGCCATACAACAGTTAACTGAACCCTCACAATACAAGTGAACTGTGTCTGGAGAGGGGAGACAAACGAGAGGAAGATTGCCACCAATCAAGTCACTATCTAATCCCGCCACAAGCGGAAGGAAGAAGCACCATGGAACGTACAGTCAGTTCCGATCTGTTCTACGAAGAAACTGCAAAAACCGCCCAAGCCTCGTTGCCGCTGCGCGCTTTCGCTAACCTGATGCTCTGGCAGCGTCGCCTTTCCAGCCGCCACCAACTGGCCCGCCTGGATTCGCGTCTCCTGGCCGATGCAGGTATCAGCGAATCGCAACGTTACGAAGAGCTGAGCAAGCCGTTCTGGCGCTAAGCTAGCGTCCGCTGGTCCAAGGCCAATAGCCTCATTCCAGCAACCCGAATTGCTTCATACAAAACCCGTCGCGGGGAACTGCGACGGGTTTTGTCGTTTCAGGGCTTGATAAGAGAGTAGTTTCGCCACACCTATACAGTTCACTAAAAAACAAAATAAACCAGTACAGTGCGGCAAAGCTGTGGTCCGTAGTCAATAAAAAAAATGTGTATTTCTTCCGTAGTCATAGCTGGCACCACGCCGCGATAGTGCTGACGCCCTCCGCTAGGCTAGTCTTTGCGGCAAATACCGAAAATCCCCCGGAGCGATGGTTGCCTTCGCCCGATCCGCGTGTGCGGTTATCCCTGTCATTTCCTGGAGTTTTACTATGTCCCGCCTACGCCTGATGAGCGCTGCAGCCCTATTGATCGCAGCAACAAGCGCCAGCGCTTCAAGCTTTTATGTCACTACCGACACTTTGGTGCGCGCAATCGACGCCTCGTCCAACGCAACGTCCAATATCTCCTCATCGTTCAAGGACGACAAAATCGTCCTCGCTGCTCGCGACGATGCAGCCAGCTTCGTCGCCACCAAGGGCGATATCCGCAGCGCTCAGCTTGAAGGTGCGTTTCAGCACATTCGTGCGACATCTCCGCAGATCAATGCCACCGATGCACAGTTGGCTCAAGCCATCCTGGCGATCTGATTCAGTAACCTGACAGGTTAAGGCTCAGCATGGCCCGTTCCCGGACTAGCCCTGGAACGGCCATTGCGCTAGCCTTGCCGCTCGTTTCGCCAGTATCGAGACCCATGCATTTACTGCCTCGCTCATTGATTGCGTCGATTTGTGGCCTGCTCTGGAATGCTCAGGCCCAGGCTTTCGATGTCACTACGCAAAGCCTGGTCAAATCAGGATTCGCCACCTCCCAAGTGACGACCGGTCCTTTCGATAACAAACTGATACTTGCCGCCCAGGATGATGCTGCAGCGTTTCTTGCCAGTGACGGCCAACTGCGAGGAGCACAACTGGAGTCGGCGTTGTTGTACCTGCGCCAGACCCGGCCAAAACTTCGTGCGAGCGACCTTGAACTGGCGCAAGCAATTCTCGTCCAATAGCCACTTTTCATATCTTCTGTATTTCTGGAGACGTTCCATGCGTACCCCGCTGATTGCCGCAGCCTTGGGCCTGCTTCTGCTGGCTGACATGGCTCAGGCGCAAACCCTGAAAGCCACCAGTAACATCATCGTCCGCGCTTTTGGCCGCACCATCGATTTTACTTCCGATACCACCACCTCCATTCGTGACTCAAAAGTTGTGTTGGCAGCCAAAGACGATGCCGCCAGCTACGTTGCCACTCGGGGCGATATTCACGGCTCTCAGCTCGACGCCGCGTTTGCTACCTTGCGCGAACGTCTGCCCGAAGCCCGCAATGCCAGTGATCAGGTACTCGCTGAAGCCATCCTCGCACTGTGAGGAGAGTCGCCGTCTGGCTGATGGCGTCGGCACTTTCGTTGCTGTGCAGCAATGCCTTCGCCGACCTCAGTCTGGCGCTCAATACCGATGGCTTGAGCGCTGCGCAGATCCGGGCAAGCCAGGCGCTGCTTGACGAAGCCATGCTCAAGTTGCCGCCGAAGTTCGTCAGCAAGCTTGATCGCAAGGTTGAAGTGCACTGGTCGGATCACATGCCGAGCAACGCTTATGGCCAGGCGGACGGGCCTTACCGGCTGGACTTGAACCTCAATCTGCTGGCAACGCTGACCGATGGCACTGCTGCCACAACTAAAACCACCCGCCCTCATGGCACTGTGCGCAATGAAATGCTCGCCACGGTCCTGCATGAACTCACCCATATCTATGATCGCGCCCAACTCTGGTCGGACTCTGACCGGTCGTTGATATTCATGTGTGGGCGCCGGGCGAGCAGCCTGGGCAAAGTTGGACTGCCCGATAACTGTCGCGGCCAGACGGATCGGCGCTTTACGCTGAGCGACGATCCACGATTGCTGGATCTTGCTGGCTGGCCGCAATACGTCGGACGGCGAGGGGACCGCGAGGAAAAGAACGGCCAGGTTGCCCGTAGCCCGGACATCTACGAAATCAGCAGTCCCATCGAATTCGTCGCCGTAAACATGGAGTACTTCCTGCTGGACCCGGCATACGCGTGCCGTCGCCCTGCGCTCTACGATTACTACAAACAACATTTTGGCTGGGCGCCGCCCGACAAGGTTGAATGCCCGAAGGCTTACCCGTTTCTCAACGCGGGCAACGACTTCGCCCGTGAGCCGCTCGGCAAGCTCGACCCTGAGCGCGTCTATGAAGTTGACTATCTGCTAGCGGAAGCCAATCAGAACATTGCCAGCCGCTGGGGTCATTCGATGCTGCGTCTGGTGATCTGTAAGCCTGGGCGACCACGCGGGCCGGACTGCCGGCTCGATCTGGATCAACACCTGGTGCTTTCCTACCGTGCGTTCGTCAACGACCTGCAACTGTCGAGCTGGAGCGGCTTAACCGGCGGCTATCCGTCGCGGCTATTCGTACTGCCCCTGGGTCAGGTCATAGACGAGTACACCAAGACCGAATTGCGCAGCCTGGCGTCAGTGCCGATGAAGTTGTCTCGTGCAGAGATCGACGGTCTGGTGCAGCGTGCAGCCGAAATGCACTGGGCTTACGACGGCGACTACTGGTTTTTGTCCAATAACTGCGCGGTAGAAAACCTCAAGCTTTTGCGCAGCGGGACCAATGATCCAAAGCTCCAGAACCTCGACAGCATCTTGCCAAATGGCCTGCTTGAAGTACTCAAAGGCCGCGGTCTGGCCGACACCAGCGTCCTGGACGATCCCAAGGAAGCGCTGCGGCTGGGTTATCGCTTCGATTCTTACCGTGATCGTTATCAGGCAATGTTCGACGTACTGCGCAAGAGCTTGCCGATCAAGCAGACCTCGGTCGAGGACTGGCTGGCGCTGGCTGCCAAAGATCGTACGCCCTGGTTCGCTCAGGCAGATTTGCGGACCAGCGCCGCGATGCTGCTGCTCGAACAGGCCAGCCTGCGTCGCCAGTTGCTGCTGGCTCAGGACGAAGTAAAACAACGCTACCTCAGCGCCCGCGAGCAAAAGGACAACAGCGTTGCCCACGCTACCGGGACTCTGCAGGACATCCTTGCCAACAGCGGTTTCCTCAGCCGACCAGCAGAACTGCTTGGCAGCGGCGGCTATGGTTTGCCGCAGGAAGGCGAGTGGCAACGATTGGAGGCAGAAAGCACCCAGCGCCAGAAACAGCTGCAGAGGCTGACGGGCGATCTGGATCAAGAGGTGAGGGCGCTGCTGGAGCCTGAGCGCGCCAAGGAAATTGCCGCCACCGAGGCCAACCTCAAACAGATCGGTGAGCACCTGCGGGCCTTACACAAAGCGGCGGGTGGACTTGAGCTGCCGTAACTCGACTGACTAAATCGCTTCCTCTGGCTCACCTGGCAGTTGTTCATCCAAGTGGAGCCAGGGCAAGCGGCTGTCAGTCCAGATGTGGCGAGACGCGGATGCCTGCTCAGGATGGTCCAGCGTCGCGATGGTGACGTCCATTTCTTCAGGGCTGTTACGGCTCAACAGCGCCACCTGTGCCCCACAGTTGTTGCAGAAATACCGCACACACGTTGGCCCCGAGTCATAGGCTGTGGGACTGCCCGCCAACCATTTGAACGAGCCGATCGGGACCGAGATCCAAGTCATGACAATACCGCCCGATGTCCGCCGACAGATCGAGCAATGGCAATGGGCGATGTCGGCCAATGGCGCATCGAATTCGTAACGCAGATTGCCGCAATGGCATCCGCCCGTGTGCAACTCGCTCATGGTCTTG
Source organism: Pseudomonas sp. BSw22131 (assembly GCF_026810445.1). Taxonomy (NCBI): domain Bacteria; kingdom Pseudomonadati; phylum Pseudomonadota; class Gammaproteobacteria; order Pseudomonadales; family Pseudomonadaceae; genus Pseudomonas; species Pseudomonas huanghezhanensis. Next base: position 5,640,283 of record NZ_CP113949.1, read on the forward strand.
GCTCCTTGTGGGTTTCAGTTCAGACCCTGCCCGACGTTAATCGCTTCATCGATTGTCTGACGATCAACGGGAAGGGCGTCGAAAGCTGGCTGAAAGCTTGGAGCTTTAGCATCCCCCCACCGCCGGCAAAAGACCGGTCAGCCAGGTAGGACGTTTCTGACGTTCATCGGCCCAGTCAACAACAACAATTTTGGTGAACCTGATGCTTGCTCGCGCCCCGCAGTACTTTCCACATTCTTTCCCTCTCCACGCACCGTCCATTTGAGCTGATCACTCCTTTTCGTCTTCCTCAAATTACGTCTTGTCTGGAGAACTCCTATGTTGACCTTCCTCGGCTTCGCCATGGTTGTGGCCTTTATGTACCTGATCATGAGCAAACGCCTGTCGGCGCTGATCGCTCTGATCATAGTGCCAATCATATTTGCTCTGTTCGGTGGTTTCGCACCGGAAATCGGCCCAATGATGCTGGCAGGCATTACCAAGTTGGCGCCGACCGGCGTCATGCTTATGTTCGCCATTCTTTACTTCGCACTGATGATCGACTCGGGCCTGTTCGACCCCGCGGTGCGCAAGATTCTCAAGCTGGTTAAAGGCGACCCGGTAAAAGTGTCTGTCGGCACTGCCGTGCTGGCACTGGTGGTGTCGCTGGACGGTGACGGCGCAACCACTTACATGATCTGCGTCGCGGCAATGCTGCCGTTGTACAGCCGTATCGGCATGAGCCCGCGGATCATGGCCGGTCTGATCATTCTGGCCGGTGGCGTGATGAATATGACCCCATGGGGCGGTCCGACCGCACGTGCGGCCAGTGCGCTGCATGTGGATCCGTCCGACATCTTCGTCCCCATGATCCCTGCGATGCTCGCTGGCGTTGTGGCGATTCTGGTGATCGCCTACTTCTACGGCAAAAAAGAGCGCGCGCGTCTCGGTGAGTTGCACTTGGCGGGCGATGAAGTCGACCACAGTGAAATCAGCGTTTCCCAATTCCCTGAAGCTCGTCGTCCCAAGCTGATCTGGTTCAACGCCGGCTTGACGCTGGTACTCATGGTCGCGCTGATCATGGGCCTGCTGCCGCTGCCCGTGCTGTTCATGATCGCCTTCAGTATCGCGATGATCGTCAACTATCCATGCCTTCAGGCTCAAAAAGACCGAGTCGCTGCTCACTCCGGCAGTGTTCTGGCAGTCGTCGGTTTGATCTTCGCAGCAGGTATTTTCACCGGTATCCTGACCGGCACCGGCATGGTCGATGCGATGTCGAAAAGCTTGCTGGCAGTGATTCCGGACGCTCTGGGGCCGTATCTGGCGGTCATCACGGCTCTGGTCAGCATGCCGTTCACCTTTTTCATGTCCAACGACGCGTTTTACTATGGCGTGCTGCCGGTACTGGCTGAAGCCGCCGCGCACTACGGCATCACCCCGGTTGAAATGGCACGTGCCTCGATCGTCGGTCAGCCCGTCCACTTGCTCAGCCCGCTGGTTCCGTCGACATACCTGCTGGTGGCACTGGCAGGCATTGAATTTGGCGATCATCAGCGCTTCACCCTCAAGTGGGCGGTGCTGGTTTGCCTGTGCATAATGGTCGCTGCGTTGCTGATGGGGATCTTCCCCTTCTTCAGCAGCATCTGAGGCCAATGACTCACTCGCCGTCGTCAGCGACGATGGCGAGAACTAGACAAGCTCAAAGGATTACCTAATGGAATGGCTGACCAACCCAGAGATCTGGGTTGCTTTCTTTACGCTGACTGCCCTGGAGATCGTTCTGGGCATCGATAACATCATCATGATTTCGATTCTGGTCAGTCGCATGCCCAAATCGATGCAGGCGCGCACACGAATCTTCGGCCTGGCGCTGGCGATGGTCACGCGTATCCTGCTGTTGCTGTCGATCACCTGGGTCATGCAGTTGACAGCCGATCTATTCGTGGTGCTGGGCCAGGGCATTTCCGGTCGAGACCTGATCCTGTTCTTCGGTGGCCTGTTCCTGCTCTGGAAGAGCTCGCAAGAGATCTACCACGGTATGGAAGGGGAGGAGGAAACCGTCGATGAGCCCCAGGGCAAGGGCGGCAAGTTCATGTACACCATCATCCAGATCGCGATAATCGACATCGTGTTCTCGCTGGATTCAGTGATCACCGCAGTCGGCATGGTGTCGCACGTACCGGTCATGGTCGCTGCAATCGTGGTTGCCGTGCTGGTCATGATGCTCTGCTCGGGCTTCATCAGCAGCTTCATCGACAAGCACCCTTCGCTGAAGATGCTCGCGCTGTCGTTCCTGATCGTGGTCGGTACAGTATTGATTGCCGACGCGTTCGACTTCCACGTACCCAAGGGCTATGTCTACTTTGCCATGGCGTTCTCGCTGGCGGTGGAAGCCGTCAACATCAAGATGCGCACCTCGATGGCCAAGAAGAAAGCAATGAGCGACCCGGTGAAACTTCGCAAGGACGTTCCGGGTCAATAACACCCTGATACACGGTCGCTGACATAACGGGGCACTGAGTGCCCCGTTTTCATTACTGCCATGTTCGCGGGCAAGTCGGCGTTGGTTGACGTATCAAACGTCTGATTTATGACATATTTGTTTCAAAATCACTATTCCGTGTACGATGCTGGCGCTAAGGCCAATGGCCAACTAAAGCTTGATTGAGCGGCTTTGAAGCTCAGCACTCGCTACACGCTGCACCTTCAATCTTTTGCTCACACGAGCAACCTTCAGGGGGCTTTTTCGTATGCTGACCCTGCTCGATTTGCTGTCCGCCGTCGCGCTGCTGATCTGGGGCACCCACATTGTTCGGACCGGGATTTTGCGCGTCTACGGCTCACAACTGCGCCGCGTCCTCAGTCAGAACATGTCCAAGCGTCCGCTGGCTTTTGTAGCCGGCATTCTGGTCACGGCACTGGTGCAGAGCAGTAACGCCACCGCCATGCTCGTCACCTCATTTGTTGGCCAAGGCCTGATGGGGCTTACGCCGGCACTCGCCATCATGCTGGGCGCCGATGTCGGCACAGCGCTGATGTCGCGAATTCTCACCTTCGATCTCTCGTGGCTGTCGCCGCTACTGATATTCCTTGGGGTGGTCTTTTTCCTGTCACGCAAGCAAACCCGCATCGGTCAGCTCGGTCGCGTCGGGATCGGGCTGGGCCTGATTGTCCTGGCGCTGCAATTGATCGTCAGCGCTGCGGCGCCCATCACGCAAGCTGCCGGCGTGAAGGTGCTGTTCGCATCACTGACCGGCGACATCCTGCTCGATGCCTTGGTCGGTGCGATGTTTGCGCTGATCTCCTATTCCAGTCTGGCCGCCGTATTGCTGACCGCGACGCTGGCGGGTGCGGAAATCATCAGCTTGCCGGTGGCTATCGGCCTGGTGATCGGCGCCAACATCGGTAGCGGCCTGCTGGCCTTTCTCAGCACCAGCATGCAGAACGTAGCGGGGCGCCAGGTTGCGCTTGGCAGCTTGCTGTACAAGCTGATCGGTCTGCTGCTGATCATCCCGGTGCTCACGCCGCTGGTGAGCTGGATGGACACGCTGCAACTGAGCCCGGCCAGCATGGTCATCAGTTTCCATGTCATTTATAACTCGCTGCGCTGCCTGATCATGCTCCCCACCGTCGGGCCGATGGGGCGACTGTGTGCGTTGATATTGCCGGAGCAAGCGGAGACCAACACCCAGACCAAACCTCGCCATCTGGACCTGACTGCACTGGCAACGCCAAGCCTTGCCCTGGCCAATGCGGTCCGTGAAACCCTGCGCATGGGCGACTTGATCGACAGCATGCTCAACGCCATGCAGGAAGTGCTGCGTGGCAACCAGACAGCAGTGACGCAGGAAGTACGTCGCCTGAACGATGACGTTGAAGTGCTCTACAACGCGATCAAGCTGTATCTGGCGCAAATGCCCCGTGAAGACCTCAGCGACCAGGACAACCGCCGCTGGGCCGAAATCATCGAGCTGGCGATCAACCTGGAACTCGCCAGTGGCCTGATCGAACGCATGCTGCGCAAAGTCCAGCAGCAAAAAACCGCCCAGCGGCGTTCTTTCTCTGAAGTAGGGCTGGAGGAACTGTCCGGCCTGCATGCGCAGCTGATGTCCAATCTGCGGCTGGGGCTGTCGGTGTTTCTAAGTGGAGATCCTGAAAGCGCCCGCCAGCTGTTGCGTGAGAAACGTCGTTTCAGGGCACAGGAAAGACGGCTGGCTCATGCGCATGTAAGCAGGCTGCAACGTAAGATCGTGCAAAGTATCGAGACAAGCTCATTGCACCTGGAACTGATCGCCGATATGAAGCGGCTCAATTCGATGTTCTGCAGCAGTGCGTATGCGGTACTTGAAACCACTGACACGGGCGCGCTCTCCAGCGAGGCATTGCCGGACTGATAGGGTGAACGCAGCGACCGGATTGAAGTCTGTTACACATACCGGCCCGCAAGGAAGCCCGTTTTTATGCGTTGCCTGCTTCTCGTTTGTTTACTACTGACATCCCTTCCCTCCATGGCGCTCGACCGATTTCAGGTCGAGGGCTATGTTTTGCCCAACGGTTTGCAACTGCTGCTCAAACCGGCCGAAAAAGGTCACGTGTCGATCCGGCTGGTGGTGGGCGTCGGCTTCGATGATTTCAGCTGCGCCGATAAAGAGCTGCCACATGTCCTCGAACATGTGCTGTTCAGCGGTATCGATGACAGCGGTGAAGGAGGGCTTGAAGAGCAAATGCAGGCGCTGGGAGGCGACTGGAACGCATTCACCAGTAACGCCGACACGACTTTCGTGATTGAAGCCCCTGCACGCAACCAGCGCAAAGTACTGGATCTGCTGCTCAACGTGCTGACCCACACGCAAATAAACCAGGCCAACCTGGACAGCGCCAAACGCATTGTCGAGCACGAAGACGGCGGCCATCATTCGCACTTGCAACGCTTGCTGGACCTGCGCGATCAGGGCCATAGCGCCAGCAATCAGTTGGCGATGGAGCTGGGCCTCAAGTGCCCGGAGCGGCCGGAAGTAGGCGCTCTCACGGTGGATCAGATACAAGCCATCCACAGTGGCTGGTACGCACCCAACAACATGACGTTGATTGTCGTCGGCGACCTTGACCGACTTTTACCGGCATACCTGGAGCGTACTTACGGGCAATTGAATGCGGTTGACCCGACTGAGCACCCTGCGCTGCCGCAGATCACTGAAAAAGCCAGGCCCGAAAAGAACCTGATACGCGGCATGCTGGGCGATAACGCCAAACTGCATCTGTTCTTCCCTGAACCTGACATGGGAGAGCAACATGACGAAACCTGGGACCTGGTAAAAACCTACCTGGACTGGGCGCTCTACAGCGAACTGCGGCTGGATAAAGGCTATTCCTATGGCCCATGGTCCGACCGCGAAGTCTTGGGCGATACCGGCTTCATGAGCCTGAACGCGGACGTGGACCGCAACGCCGTGGATGATGCGGTCGCCGCGACTCGCGGGATGCTGGAGCGGTTGCGCAAGGAAGGTCTGGACCCAGCGACCTTTGCGCGGCTGCAGCAGGCGTCTATCGCCAAGCAGGCGTGGGCCGTGCAGGGCAACAGCGCGCTGGCCGACTATTACTGGGGCGCCATCAACGATTACGACAACGGTCGTTTCGATGATCCATCCAAACGCACGCGCGCCGTCAGTCTGGACCTTGCCAATCAGGCGATGCGCAAGCTTCTCGCCCAGCCAGGATATTTGCGCATTGAAAAACCCCTGCTCAGTTATGACGAAGTGTATGGGCTAGGCGTGGTGCTGCTTGCGCTCATCATCCTGCTGATCGTCTGGCGGGTCTGGGCCTACAAGACGCGACCGCTGTGAAAGTCCTGCAGCGTTAGTAGGAGCGCGCTTTTTGGCGTGCTGATTGTTGATACCCTGCAAAGGATTTTTCCTACGACAAAAAGTGAACACGCGAAATGCCGGACTGGAATGCCATCGTTAACCACTCAGCCGTACAACGCATCATCGGGCTGATGCAGCGCTACCCGGGTGTGATTGCACTGTTCGGTTTTTGCTCCGGGATCGGTAGCTTCATGCTGGTGGACCGCCAAGCCAAACTGGCGACGTGGATCGCGGTCATTCTGCTACTGAGCTGGCTCTGGCTGATGTTCGAGAACAGCGCCATGACGCTGTTCGCAAAAATCTTCAAAAAAGAAATCCCCAAACCTCTGCTGCGCTACGGCACGCAGATGATCCACCAGGAAAGCCTGTTTTTCGTTCTCCCGTTCTTCTTCATCACCACCACCTGGAACAGCGGACAACTGGTATTCACCGGCTTACTCGCCGCCGCAGGCCTGATATCGATCATCGACCCGCTGTACTACAAATGGCTGGCGCCCAAGCGCTGGCTGTTCATGGCGCTCCACACGCTGACGCTGTTTGCGGCGTTGCTCACCGCATTGCCGATCATCCTGCACCTGACCACTGCCGAGAGTTACAAGCTGTCGCTGATCACCGCGATGCTGCTGGCATTCCCGAGCCTGGCCTCCAGCTTCCCGATCAATAACTGGCGGCGTGGCGCTGGGCTGGTGGTGATGACGCTGGTCATCGGCAGCGCTGGCTGGATGCTGCGCTCATGGGTGCCGCCCGCGACCTTGTGGCTCACCGAAGTCGCCGTGAGCACCACTTTCGACAATCAGAACCGCACGCCGGGGGACAGCATCACTGAAATCGGTGTCAACCAACTGCGCAGCGCCGGCCTTTACGCGTACACCTCGATCAATGCGCCGCGCGGCCTGGATGAGCGTATCTACCACGTGTGGCGCCATAACGGTAAAGAGGTCGACCGCATTGCGCTGGACATTCATGGCGGCCGGGAAGAGGGTTATCGTGCCTGGACCCACAAGCAGAATTTCCCGGCCGACGTGCTCGGCAAATGGCAGGTAAGGGTGCTGACCGATGATGGCCAGATGATTGGCGTGTTGCGCTTTGAAGTGACAGACCGCGATCAGCCCGCCGTCACCCGCAAACGCTTTACGCCTGCGGGCTTGAAACCGGGTGCCGACAGCGCTGATGCTGGGAAGCCGGATAATGGCGGGGCCGACAAGAAGGTGCCTGATCCGGCGCCGTCCGAACCCGCTAATTCCAACTAAGCTCGTCGCCATGACCTCGTCCATCTCGTCGGCCACTCGCACATCCGAGCTTTCAGGCAGCGCTGTACTGAATACTTCGACCAATCCCACTCAGTTGAGGATCGCCGGAGACTGGACGCTTGCCCATTACCCCAGCCTGCGACGCCAAACCGAAGCGCTGCGGGATGGCTTCAGTGACAGCACGCGAGTTGACCTTGGTCAATTGGGCGCGCTCGATACAGCCGGAGCCTCGTTGCTGGTGGAATTACTCGGCGTCGAGCGGTTGCGACTGCTTTCGGTTCAGGCACCCAACCTGCCGGAATCCAGCCGGGCACTGATGCAGACGATCCAGGCCGCGCTGATCGACTACTGCGCGCCGGTCAAAGATCCGGAGCAGGCCGTCAGCACGCAACTGCTGGAGCGAATCGGCAGGGCGGTCGACGTAGTCTGGAAAGACACGTTGCAACTGCTGGGTTTCGTGGGGCTGATCATGCAAACCATGGCCCTCAATCTGTTCAGGCCAAAACGCTGGCGCGCCACGTCTGTTGTCGCTCACGTAGAACAGATTGGGCTGGATGCAGCACCCATCGTGGCCCTGCTGACATTTCTGGTAGGCGCGGTCGTGGCGTTTCTCGGCGCGACGGTACTGCGGGCGTTTGGCGCCACGATTTTTACCGTTGACCTCATCGCCTTCTCTTTTTTGCGTGAATTTGCGGTCCTGCTCACTGCGATCCTGATGGCAGGACGTACCGCCAGCGCCTTTACCGCTCAAATCGGTTCGATGCAGGCCAATGAAGAGGTTGATGCCATTCGCACGCTCGGCCTGAGCCCTACCGAATTGCTGGTGGTGCCGCGCGTGATAGCGTTGCTCATCTCACTGCCCATGCTCACGTTTCTGGCAATGGTCTGCGGCATCGTCGGCGGTGGCGTGGTGTGCGCGTTGGCGCTCGATATCTCGCCCGCGATGTTTCTGTCGCTGATGCAGCAAAATATCGGGGTGCAGCACTTTTTGGTGGGCATGGTCAAAGCACCCATCTTTGCTTTCTTCATCGCATCTATCGGCTGTCTTGAGGGGTTCAAGGTCAGTGGCAGCGCAGAATCGGTAGGCGCTCACACGACCTCAAGCGTGGTCCAGTCGATCTTCGTGGTAATCGTCCTCGACGCGCTGGCGGCGATGTTTTTCATGGAGCTAGGCTGGTGACTAAACGTTGCGTTCAACCAAGCGAGGCCGTGATAGAAGTCCGAGATCTGTGCAATCGCTTCGGCAGCCAAAGCGTGCACGAGCACCTCGACCTTGATCTGTATCGAGGTGAAATCCTGGCCGTGGTCGGCGGCTCAGGCAGCGGCAAGTCGGTTTTGCTGCGCAGTATTGTCGGCTTGCGGCGCCCCGATGAAGGCCACATTCGCGTGCTGGGCCAAGACCTGCAAAACCTGTCGGAGAAAGGCCGTTCGCAGGTTGAGCGACGTTTCGGTGTGCTGTTTCAAAAGGGCGCGTTGTTCTCATCGCTGACCATCGCCGAAAACGTCGCGCTGCCACTGGTCGAGCACGCCGGACTGAGTCGCGAAGAGGCCGAGCACCTGGCGGGGATCAAGTTGGCGCTGTCAGGGCTGCCGCTGTCCGCCGCCCATAAATATCCTGCATCGCTGTCGGGAGGGATGATCAAGCGCGCAGCGCTGGCCCGAGCCCTGGCGCTGGACCCCGACATCCTTTTCCTCGATGAACCCACCGCAGGGCTTGATCCAATTGGCGCGGCAGCGTTCGACCAACTGATTCTCACCCTGCGCGATGCCTTGGGTCTGAGCGTGTTCCTGGTCACCCATGACCTGGACACGCTCTACACCATTACGGACAGGGTGGCGGTGCTGGCACAAAAAAGCGTGTTGGTGGCTGACACACTCGACAAGGTGGCGGCCACTGACGATGCATGGATTCACGAATACTTCCACGGTCCTCGTGGCCGCATGGCGTACGCCGCCGCCAATCAGCAGAAGGAGGTCTGAGGATGGAAACCCGCGCCCATCACGTATTGATCGGATTGTTCACGGTCATCGTGGTCGCTGCAGCGCTGCTGTTCGGGTTGTGGCTGGCCAAGTCCAGCGTCGATACCGCGTTCAAGGATTACCAGGTGGTGTTCAACGAGGCCGTGACCGGACTGTCGCGCGGCAGTGCGGTGCAATACAGCGGAATCAAGGTCGGTGATGTCATACAGCTCAAGCTTGATCCACAGGACCCTCGTCGTGTGTTGGCGCAAATCCGCGTAACTGGCGATACGCCGATCAAGGACGACACTCAGGCAAAACTCGCGCTAAACGGTATTACCGGCACATCGATCATCCAGCTCAGCGGTGGAACACCTCAAAGCCCTGAGCTGGCGGGCGAGAACGGCAAGCTTCCGATCATCATTGCGGCGCCATCGCCCATTGCGCGCCTGCTGAACAACAGCAACGACCTGCTGACGGGCGTCAACGTACTGCTGCACAACGCCAACGAGATGTTTTCGTCGAAAAACGTAGAAACCCTCACCCGTACGCTGGAGCACCTTGAGCAAACCACTGGCGCAATCGCCGACCAGCGTGACGACATTCGACAGGCCCTCAAGCAATTGACGGTGCTCAGCAAGCAGGCCGGCGGGACGCTGGAACAGACGTCTCTGCTGATGCGCAACGCCAATACCTTGCTGACCAGCGACGGCAAACGGGTGGTTGGCAGCGCCGAGAACGCAATGAAATCGCTGGAACAAAGCAGTGCAAAAATCAATGCGTTGCTGACCAATAATCAGGATTCACTCAACGGCGGGATGCAGGGTCTGGGCGAGCTGGGTCCGGCAATCCGTGAGCTGCGTGAAACGCTGAACTCGTTGAAAACCATTTCCCGCCGTCTGGACGCCGACCCCAGTGGTTACCTGCTAGGCCGCGACAAGCACAAGGAATTCGAGCCATGAGGCTTAACTGTCAGTCCGTTGGCCGTGTTGTGATCATTGCCGTGATGCTGCTTTCAGGCGGTTGTTCGATCCTGCCCAAGACTGCGCCTTCTGATATTTATCGCCTGCCGACGACCGCTTTGAAGGCAAACAAAATGACGCCGGTGCCGTGGTCGCTGCGAATCGTGCGCCCCAAAGCCAGCGAGACGCTGGACAGCCCGCGTATCGCAGTCATTCCTCAGGGAGATGTGATCAGCAGTTATAAAGGAGCTCGCTGGAGTGATCCGGCCCCGGTGCTGTTGCGCAATCGGCTGACCGATGCGTTTTACCGTGATGGCCGAGTGCAATCGATCAGCACCGACGACAGCAACCTGTTAGCAGATTTCGAGCTGGGCGGGGAGTTGCAGGCCTTTCAGAGCGAATACAACGGCCAGGCCATTGACGTGGTGATCCGGATGGATGCGCGCATCGCCAATGATCGCCAGCGCATCGTCGCCAGCAGGCGCTTTGAAGTGCGCCAGTCTGTGGCTGATAAGCAGGTGGCGGCGGTGGTCGCGGCGTTTGGGCAGGCCAGCGACACGCTGACCGCCCAGTTGCTGCAGTGGACACTGGAGCAGGGTCAGCACAACTACGCAACGGCGCCGAAGAACCAGTAGCAGACAAAGATCGCCGCAACCACACCGGCGAGTTCAGCCAGCAGCGCGCAACCCACGGCATGCCGCGCGCGCTGGATACCGACGGCGCCGAAATACACGGCCAGCACGTAGAAGGTGGTTTCAGTGCTGCCCTGAATGGTCGCCGCCACCAACGCCGGGAAGCTGTCGACGCCTTGAGTCTGCATGGTTTCGATCAGCATCGCCCGGGCTGCGCTGCCAGAGAATGGCTTGACCAAGGCTGTCGGCAGCGCATCGACAAAGCGCGTGTCCAGCCCGAACCACTGGGTGGCGTGGCGGATCCCTTCCAGAATCAGATCCAGCGCGCCGGATGCCCGCAGCACGCCCACCGCACACAACATTGCCACCAGATACGGCAGCAGGTTTTTCGCGACGTCGAAGCCCTCTTTGGCGCCTTCGACAAAGGCCTCATACACCTTGACCTTGCGCAACGCGCCAATCACCAGAAACAGGATGATCAGGCCGAACAGCGTGACGTTGCCCAAGACCGAAGACAGGCCCGCGAGCGCGGTTGCAGAGAGTCCGGCCAGCAGCACCATGAAGCCACCCAGCAACAGAGCGCCGGGAATGAGGTAGGCAAGCACGACCGGGTCCCAGAGCCGCAGTCGCTGCATGAATGCCACAGACAACAGGCCAACGAGGGTCGAAGCACTGGTCGCCAGCAGGATCGGCAGAAAGACCATCGTCGGGTCTGGCGCGCCCTGTTGCGCGCGGTACATGAAAACGGTCACCGGAAGCAGCGTCAGCGAGGAGGCATTGAGCACCAGAAACAGAATCTGGGCATTGCTGGCCACCGTCTGACTGGGGTTCAGCTCCTGCAACGCGCGCATTGCCTTGAGGCCAATCGGCGTGGCGGCGTTGTCGAGCCCAAGCGCGTTGGCTGCAAAATTGAGGGTGATCAAGCCGAGCGCCGGATGGCCGGGCGGGACTTCAGGCATCAAGCGCGTGAACAGCGGGCCAAGGACTTTGGCGAGCCAATCGACAATGCCGGCCTTCTCGGCGATTTTCAGGAAACCCAGCCACAGCGTCAGCGTGCCGAACAGCAGGATCATCACATCGACCGAGAGCTTGGCCATGGCGAAGATGCTTTCGACCATCGTCGCGAAGATGCCGGAGTTGCCCCCGATCAACCACTGCGCAAGCGCCGAAACCGCCGCCACCAGAAAAAAGCCAAGCCATAGGCCGTTGAGCATCGGTAAGTCCCTCAAAAGATGCGGGGGATGATAGCGGCGCAGGGCGGAACAACAAACCCTAATGCGCATTAAAACGGGACGACACGACGTCTTCTATAGGAGCGAATTCATTCGCCATCGCCGTATAAGGCGCATCCGGGTTTATATGGCAGACGCCTCGCGAATAAATTCGCTCCTACAGGGGTTATCTTCAAACCGCTTAACCAACAAACCCCGGAGATCCGGGGTTTGGGTCAAGCGGGGCGTCGTATCAATCGATGCTGGTCTGCCCTGCGGGCAATGAGTCGTTGCGACGCTCACGTATCAGGGAGTTCCAGTAACGCTCTCCCTTGGCATCGTCGTAGAGGCCTTCCCAGCGCGAGATGACAAGTACCGCCAGCGCGTTGCCGATCACGTTCAGCGCCGTTCGCGCCATGTCCATGATTCGGTCCACGCCTGCGATAAACGCCAGGCCTTCCAGCGGAATGCCGACGCTGCCCAGCGTCGCCAGCAGTACCACGAATGACACACCCGGCACGCCAGCAATCCCTTTGGAGGTGACCATCAAGGTCAGCACCAGCATCAGTTGCTGACCAATCGACAGATCGATGCCATACAACTGCGCGATAAACAGCGCGGCAATGCTTTGGTACAGCGTCGAGCCATCGAGGTTAAAGGAATAGCCAGTCGGCACCACAAAGCTGCTAATAGCCTTCGGCGCGCCGTATGCCTCCATCTTCTCGATCACTCGTGGCAGCACGGTTTCAGAGCTGGCGGTGGAGTAAGCCAGGATCAGCTCATCCTTGAAGATGCGCATCAGCTTGAGCACCGAGAAACCAAACAGGCGAGCGATCAACCCAAGAATCACAAAGGCAAAGAACGCGATGGCGACATAAACCAGGATCACCAGTTTGGCCAGCGGCAGCAGCGACGCGAAACCAAAGTTGGCGACTGTCACCGCTATCAACGCAAATACACCGATGGGGGCGTAGTTCATGATCATGTGCGTGACCTTGAACATGGTTTCCGAGATGCCCTGAAACACCTTCACCAGCGGCTCACGCACCTCGGCTTGAAGGCTCGACAGCCCAAGACCGAAGAACACCGAGAAGAAAATGATCGGCAACATATCGCCACGGCTGACAGCGGCGAAGATGTTCGAAGGGATCAGGTTGAGGATCGTCGCGATCAAGGCGTGATCATGCTGCACCTCAGCGTTGGTCTTCTCGTATTGCGAGATGTCCACGGTGCCCAGCGTACTCATGTCGATGCCAGTGCCAGGATGGAACACGTTGGCCATCAGCAGCCCAACGACGATGGCAATGGTGGTGACGACTTCGAAATAGAGGATAGTTTTGAAGCCGATGCGCCCGAGCTTCTTGGCGTCGCCCATGCCGGCAATACCGACGATCAACGAGGAGATGACAATCGGAATGACGATCATCTTGATCAGACGGATGAAGATGTCACCCGCTGGCTGCAGGATATTGCTGATCCACCAGGCTTTTTCTGTACTGAAATGATTAAGTACAGCGCCCAGTGCGATCCCGAGTACCAACCCGATGAGAATTTGCCAGGCGAGGCTCAGTCTTGCCTTCTTCATGTCATTACCCTTGTTATAGATGGCTTGGACATTTCCCGACCGACGCTTCAATAGCCGATTAAAAGCGGTGCTTTGAAACACGGGCGCCCTTGGAAATATCCAGAAGGTCACCGCAAACCGAGCATCCGAGCTCTGGCAGGCGAAAAAGGGCGCAACTATTCCCACGTAAGCCCTGATCGTCTAATGCCGTAAATGACTACCTCATGCCGAATCGGCATGAGGAAAATCAATCACTTAGCTGAAAGTCTCTTTTAAGAGTTTGGAGAAGAGAGACGCAGGAGTGCTTGGAAGTGGCTAAAACGTCGTCTCCAGCCAACATCGCTAAAGTCCGCAGTGCACCATCCATACGAACAGGGCATGGTTCTTGAGCAGCTGATTGATCTCGATTTTGTCGATATACGGTCGTAGGACGTTTCTACATCGAGTGCAGGACGATAAAACACGGAAGATAGGACGATAAGAAAGCGGGAATTTAAGCGGGAGAATTGCGAGATTTTTTGCGCCCCGCAAGCCCGACATTTACGGCAGTGGCTGCCCAAATGCAGGACTCGCGTTGCGGCTTCCTGACCCGGCCCGATAACGGAGGTACTCCCTGTACCCCTAGGTCGCTGCGATCATCCATTGATCAAAACAACCCGGCCCCATGGTCCAGCGCACGCCGTCTTCGGGCTGCGCATCAAAAAAGAAGACCGGCCGATTGGCCCGTCTTCTTCTGTCTGAATCAGTACCAGTTAGGGTCTTTCTTCAGTTGCTCTCTCAGCAATCCCTGCATGCCTTCATCAGGCTTTCCAAGAAACCGGTAATCAGCGTGACGCGTGGGTGACTTGTCTGCTGGAAGACCAGCAGGCACTTCCACCAACATGCCATACGCTTCTTTCTTATCGAGGCTGAAGGCCACGATCAGTCGCTTGTTGATGCAGGTGTCCTGAGTTTCACATAGCGGTCCGACTAGATAACCGTCGCCGTCTTCGGTCACTGCGTTCATTTGCTCGGACGAGCCAGACAGGTTAATCACCCAGTCAGGCAAACGCTCTTCCTTCTTAACGACCTCGGACCATGTCTGGCGGTACGCTGGATCAGCGCTCAAAAGTCCGTTCACTCGAGCCTGACCATCGTTGGCCGCCACGACCAAGGCGCTGCTGGTCATCAGAACAGTCAGCGCCAAAGCATGGAAAGGCTTACAGGTCATGTCAGCCTCGACCGCGACGGCCGAAGAAGAACGAGACAACAAACATCACAAGGAAGACCACAAAGAGAATCTTGGCGATACCCGTTGCAGTGCCCGCGATACCACCGAAGCCAAGGACTGCAGCGACGATAGCGATGATCAGAAACGTGATTGCCCAACTCAACATGGTGATTCTCCTTACTGTTTTTAATTTCCACACATCGAATCGGAATCGATATATCGATGCAGATACGCCTCTGACCTCATCGATCAGTCAGAAGATCCAACACTTAAAACACCCAGCTCTGCTGACGCGGCATCTGCTCATCGGCAGCTACCTGATCAACAGACTGAAAGCTCAGCGCAACATCCTTCGCCTTCAGCGCGGTCGCAGTCGCGACTGGCATGTTGTGGCTGTAGGAATGTTTGACCTGAGCTGTCTCCCGATTCTGGTTCCAATGATTGAACTGCTGGGTAGCGATAAGAGTGATCATCAGCGCCAAGCTGGCGAACAGGCCTTGCTGCATGTGCAGAGGCGAAATACGCAATTGAGCGAGACGTTGAGTATTCATTCATATGCTCCTTCCCACCTGGGTGGTCATCAATCTTGTGGGCCTATGGTTCAGGCCTTTCTTGAATGATGTATTGCAGCCTGTGTGCCAGCTTTTTGCTCGCTATAAAAATCTTATAAATCAATTAGTTATGTAAATATGCCTGAATGGTCTTACACGCAAGCTGCACGATTGAACATTTAGGATCGTGCGTAATGCACGAAGCTCACTCTGACCAAGCGCCCCAAGCGTCAAATTAGCCAGTAGTACGCGTCGTTACCCGCAGGGTGTCTGCGTCTACACCCTTGACGCCACGGATGTTGCGAGCGATCTCGACCGCGAGCTCTTTCTCGGCGTAATTAGCAACGACGCCTTCCAGTTTGACGACACCCGCCTTGGTATCGACCTTGATATTCAGGCCATCAAGTGTTCGGCTATAAATAAGACTCGATTTGACCTTGCTGGTGATCCACACATCGCTGAACTCTTCGCGCACGCTGTTGGCCTCGGCCGCGCTTTGTTCCTTGATGGCCTGGGTGTCACGAGCGCTGAGGCTAATGAGGTTGTTCACCTCGGTAACACCATCGGTGTTGCTCGCCAGGCTGCCAGCCAATAGCTTGGCGTCGGCGCTTTGAGCCTGCCCTTTGAGCGTCACCACGCCTTGCTGGCTGGTCACATCGATCTTCAACGCTTCCGTTACGCTGTTCCACAGCAGCTTGGACTTGATGGTTGCGGTCAGTGTCGCGTCTTCGAAACGCTGGGCCATATTGGCTTTAGTGCCTGGCTCAGAGGCAACGGCTTCATCGATCTCAAGCTGGTTGTCGACCTTGTTGATGCCTTGGGTATCGCCTGCGATTTGCCCGGCCAGCTCTTTGTCGACTTCGTTTTCCACCTTGCCTTTGAGAACGGCAGTACCTTGCTCGACTTCAACGGACAGGTTGAACGGGCTGAGATGGCGATTAAGGGCGAACGCTGTCCAGATCGAGCCTTCCTGCCGTGCTTCTGCCAGCTGTGTCTGCAGATCACCTTGCGCCGCTTGCGCGGCCTGGCTGAATACTGGCGTAAATCCGAGGACGGTAACGGTGGCCGTGGCGAGGGCGATCTTCTTGAACGGATGCATGGCAAATCTCCAACGATTGCAAACAGGACTACTTGAGAGACTTTGCAGATCCCAAGTCGTTCTGTGCAAAGTGCCATCACGGACCCATGCCAAGGCGAACTTTTATCGCCAGAAACGGCTGCGTCGCCGCGGAAAATCCTGTTCAAGACGAATTTTTTTCAGATAGCTACCATGCCGCGTGCTTAATCAATCAGAATCCACCATGCAACTTGCCCGATGTTTCCGGGACTAACCAAAGATCATTCGTACAGGAGCGTAGGAAAAATGGAAGCAGCCACTGAGAATCAGGGCCGTATTCTGCTTGTGGATGATGAATCCGCCATCCTTCGCACCTTCCGTTACTGCCTGGAAGATGAAGGCTACAACGTCGCTACAGCCAATAGCGCGGCGCAGGCTGACGCGTTGCTGCAACGTCAGGTGTTTGATGTGTGCTTTCTGGATTTGCGCCTGGGCGAAGACAACGGCCTGGACGTGCTGGCGCAGATGCGTGTTCAGGCGCCCTGGATGCGTGTCGTCATCGTCACCGCGCACTCGGCTGTCGACACTGCTGTAGATGCCATTCAGGCAGGAGCCGCCGATTATCTGGTCAAGCCGTGCAGCCCTGACCAGTTGCGCCTGGCGACCGCCAAGCAACTGGAAGTGCGTCAGTTGTCGGCACGGCTGGAAGCATTGGAAGGGGAAGTGCGCAAGCCAAAAGACGGCCTGGACTCGCACAGCCCCTCCATGATGTCGATCCTGGAGACAGCTCGCCAAGTGGCTAACACGGATGCCAACATCTTGATCCTCGGTGAATCCGGTACGGGCAAGGGTGAATTGGCACGCGCCATCCACGGCTGGAGCAAACGCGCCAAGAAATCGTGCGTGACGATCAACTGCCCGTCGCTGACGGCAGAGCTGATGGAAAGCGAGTTGTTCGGACACAGCCGTGGTGCGTTCACCGGCGCTAGCGAGAGTACGCTGGGACGCGTCAATCAAGCAGACGGCGGTACGCTGTTTCTCGACGAGATCGGCGATTTTCCGCTCACTTTGCAGCCCAAACTCCTGCGATTCATTCAGGATAAAGAATACGAACGTGTGGGTGACCCGGTCACACGTCGCGCTGACGTGCGCATCCTTGCCGCGACCAACCTCAATCTTGAAGACATGGTCCGCGAGGGTCGCTTCCGTGAGGATCTGCTGTACCGCCTGAACGTCATCACGCTGAACCTGCCGCCCCTGCGCGAACGCAGTGAAGACATCCTGACACTCGCAGACCGTTTCCTGGCGCGCTTCGTCAAGGAATACAGTCGGCCGGCGCGTGGTTTCAGCGAAGAGGCAACGGCGGCGCTGCTCAATTACCGCTGGCCGGGAAATATCCGCGAGCTGCGTAACGTGATTGAGCGTGCAAGCATCATCTGCCCTCAGGAAAAGGTTGAAGTCAGCCACCTCGGTATGGCCGAACAACCTGTCAACAACTCGCCACGGGTGGGCGCAGCATTGAGCCTGGACGAGCTTGAAAAAGCGCACATCGGCGCTGTTCTGGCCACCAGCGACACGCTTGATCAGGCGGCGAAAACGCTGGGCATCGACGCCTCTACGCTGTACCGCAAGCGAAAGCAGTACAACTTATGATTTGTCGCCCATGAAGCTCGCGATGAAGTTACGCACTCGGCTTTTCCTCAGCATTTCGGCGCTTATAACGGTCGCATTGCTGGGCTTGCTGTTGGGCCTGGTTTCCGTCATGCAGATGGCGCAGTCCCAGGAGTCCCTGATCAAGCATAACTTTTTCACCCTCGACCTGGGCCTCAAGCTGCGACAGAACCTTGGCGATCAACTGGTGATGATGCTGCGGGAGACGCCGCAACAACCGGCTCTTTCCCAAACGCAGCAACAGTTTCAGGCATTGCTGAGTGAAGGCATCGATCACGAACAGCAGACCAACACGCACAATGGCTTCGAGCAGGCACGCCTGGACTACCAGCAGTTTCTGCTGGCGTATGAGCGCTCGCGCAGCACCACACAGCAAGTCATCGACAACACCGAAATCACCAACAGCTTTAACGTTCTGCGCAATGGATTGCTGAACGCGCATCGGCAAGCGCTCGAGAACATCAACCTGTCTGAAAGCGAGTCTCGCAGCCATGCGCTGTGGGTCAGCGCGCTGCTGGGGCTGGTAGGCCTCGCGGTACTGGGCATCGGGTTCATCACCGCACATGGCATTGCCAACCGCTTCGGGGCGCCAATCGAAGCGCTGGCCAAAGCGGCCGATAACATCGGCCAGGGTAACTACGAGGTCACATTGCCAATCTCATCGGCAGCCGAGATGAATTTGCTCACGCGCAGGTTCGGCGTGATGGCCGAGGCCCTTCGCAGGCATCAGGTCACCAACGTCGATGAACTGCTGGCCGGCCAGCAGCGCCTGCAGGCCGTGCTCGACAGCATCGACGACGGATTGCTGATGATTGATCGCCAAGGCCGCCTGGAACATTTGAACCCGGTGGCGCAGCGGCAACTGGGCTGGGAGGAAGACCGTCTCGGCACAGGGCTGGGTGAAGCGTTGAACCGCCCTGAACTCGACGAGCAGTTATATCTGGTGTTGCGTGGAGGTACGCTTGAGCGCGCGCCCGAAGACTTATCCATCGAGATCGATGGCGAAACACGCTTGCTGACCTTCAGCCTGACACCGGTCAGCCACACCAAGGGGCATATCCTGGGTGCGGTAATGGTGCTGCATGACGTGACCGAGCAGCGCGCCTTTGAACGCGTGCGTAGCGAGTTCGTCCTGCGTGCCTCGCATGAATTGCGCACGCCAGTGACGGGCATGCACATGGCGTTCGGCTTACTGCAGGAGCGCGTGAGCTTTCCGGCGGAGTCACGAGAAGCGGACCTGCTCAAGACCGTCAACGAAGAAATGCAGCGCTTGATGCAACTGATCAACGACCTGCTGAATTTCTCCCGGTACCAGAATGGTCTGCAAAAGCTGACGCTTGCGCCTTGTGACGTTGGAGAACTGCTGGAAGAAACGCGCCGGCGCTTCTCCGATCAGGCGCAGGAACAAGAGACGATTCTGCTGGTTGAAATGGAAAATGGTTTGCCGCGCCTTCACGCCGACAGGTCTCAACTGGACCGCGTGATGGATAACCTGCTGGACAACGCGCTGCGTCATACGCCGCAGGGCGGGCTGATCCGTTTGCAGGCACGCCGCCACGGCGAGCGGCTCATCGTGAGTGTCGAAGACAACGGCGAAGGCATCGCCTACGGCCAACAGGCTCGCATCTTCGAACCGTTCGTTCAGGTCGGGCGCAAGAAGGGCGGTGCAGGACTTGGTCTGGCGCTGTGCAAAGAAATCGTGCAGTTGCACGGCGGGCGAATGGGGGTTTACTCACGCCCAGCCCAAGGCACTCAGTTCTATATGGCGCTACCGCTTTAAGCCCCTGTTGGGGCAGCACCTCAGGCCACGTCGTCCGTTCGGCGACCCGCGCTGCGCCGCCCTCCAGTGATCAGCTCGGTAAACTTCCTGGCTGTCAGCGGCCTGGCAAACAGCCAACCCTGACCGTAAATCACCCCTTCGCTTTTCAGCATCAGCGCCTGCGACTCAAACTCAATGCCCTCGGCAATCACCCGCAGTTGTAACGCATGCGCCATTCGAATGATGTGCGGTGCCACGCCACTGCTGGCAGCGTCATGCCCTAGCGCGTCGATGAACGCCTTGTCGATCTTCAGGCAATCCACAGGCAGCGTCTGCAGATAGGCAAGGCTGCAGTAACCGGTACCGAAATCATCGATCAGCACCTGGTGGCCCCGATCACGAAGCCCTTGCAGATGATTGCGAGCGACCACCACGTCGATCAACCCCCTTTCAGTGACTTCGAACGCAATCTGCCGGGGTGCAACCCGGTGCAGCGCCAACAGCCTGGCGGTCACCCGGCCAATCCTCGGCGCCATCACATCGCACGCGGCGAGGTTGACCGATATGTACAAATGCGGATTGGCGCGCAACACGTGGCCCAGCTGTTCGAGTAACTGCTGAAGCACAAAATCGGTGATCTGACGAATTTGCCCGGTGTTTTCAGCGAGCGGAATGAACAGGTCGGGGCTGGTCAGCGTCCCGTCAGGCCGGCGCCAGCGCACCAGTGCCTCCGCACCGACGCAGATGCGTGTATTGAGATCGAAGATGGGCTGGTAAAGCACTTTCAATTCGCCCCGGCGCAGGGCCCCGTGTAGCTCGCCGCCCAATGACTGACGCTGGCGAACCAGTTGCAGCACGAGCACGCCGATGCATAAAGACATCAGCAGGCTGGCCGGTACCAATAACCACCACGCGCCGGTGATTTTCTCTTGCAGACCGCTGCGTGGTGTCACCAGTACCAACTGATACTCGGGACTTTGCGTGGGCATGCGGTAGATCAACTGGTCCTGCGTCGTGATGAGCGTTTCCACGGAGGTTGACGACCAGTCGTCGGTGGGCGGCAAGAGCTGCGTCGGACCCAGTACCGGAATGGCTTTGGCGCCCTTGTTCAAGACGACGATCAGGCTGGCGCCAGGCGGCAAGTCCACGACATCGGTCAGGTGCCCGCGAGAGGTCGATACTCGAAAATCGCCGCGCCCGAGCATGAGTGACGCGAGGTTGTCGTCTTGTTCCGTCGACGTGTTGAGCCAGTAGTCGTAAGTGGGGCCACGAATATCCGGCCCGCGAAGCTTGCCGATCATGCTCTGGCGGGTCCAGCTGGAGCAGAACTGCGTGTCACTGACAAACGCAGCTTCGTAAATGAAGCGAAATCGCGCGTTGACGTCGCGCAAACGATCAACCAGCTGTGCGCTGCAATTGCGTATTGGCTGAGCTTCAAGCTGATCCAGCCCGGTGCGGAGTTGGCCAAACAACTGCTCAAGCCGCACCAGAAACCGCTCACCCTGGGCGTTCATCTGCGCGCGTTCTGCCACCCGAGCCTGATGCATCGCTAGCCCAAAACTGCCGGCCAGCAGCACAACAGCGCTCAATAACGCCGCTAGCAGAGCCAGCAGCGAAGGACGGTAGAGGATTGAGCGAAGCGGCGTTGTTGCCATCAACATCGGTTGTATCCCGTGGAACACCAGTGAGGTATAGCAACAAGCACGCAAATAGCCCATCGAAAACCGATGGGCCGAGAGAATTATTTCTTGAAATTCAGTACCTGAAGGATAGCTGCGCTTTGCAAATCAGGCTCGCCGTCAAATTTCTGTGGTCGGTAGTGCATCTGGAAAGCGGCCAGTACGTGACGCGTGGCAACGTCGAACTCGCCGGTCTGGGGTGTTGGATAACCGAGCAACGCGAGCTGTTGCTGGAACCAGACAGCACTGGGAACGACCCCCATCATTTGTGACTGAAACTGCGCCACACGCTGCTCTTCGGGCCACACGCCCAAGCCTTCTTGCGCCAGACGCTTCCATGGAAATAGCGGGCCGGGATCAAGTTTGCGCAACGGCGCAATGTCGCTGTGACCAATGATATGGCGGGGTTCTATGTGGTTACGCTGGGTGATGTCCTTGAGCAGGACGATCAACGCCTGAACCTGCGCTTCAGAATACGGATACCAAAGCTTGCCGGTCGGCGTGTCCGTGTAGCCAGGGTTGACGATCTCGATACCGATTGAACTTGAGTTGAGCCACGTCCGGCCTTCCCACTCACTTTCACCGGCGTGCCAGGCGCGTTTGTTTTCGTCGACCAGTTTGTAGATGGTCGCAGGCCCATCCCCGATCAGGTAGTGGCTGCTGACTTCGCCATGGGTCAATAACTGGAGAGAGCGCTCAAGCGACGCCGAGGTGTAATGCACCACCACAAACTGCGCACGATTGTCGAAGTTGACCGAGGGGTGACTCGTGTCGAGCTTTGGCCCACTGGAGCAGGCGGTCAGCAGAAGGAGCAGGAAGACAGAGCAAATCAGCTTCATATCAAGGCAGAACACATAGGCAAGTAATGCAATAGCATAACGTAAGGTCTACAGCTCGCTCAAAGAATGACGAAAATGAAACATCCACTTACGTTTGAGCCGCCTTCAGCCTTGTTCTATCCGGTTACGACCTTCGCCTTTGGCACGGTACAGCGCCTCGTCCGCCCGCTTGAGTACCAGATCGCTGCGCTCACCCAGCTTGAAAGTGGAAATACCCATCGAGACAGTGATCGTCACCGGCTCCCCTTTGAAGTGGAAGGGGCACTGCTCGATAGTCGCGCGCAGACGCTCCAGCAACGCCAATCCGTCCTCCATGGAGGTATGAGGCAGAAGGAACACAAATTCCTCGCCACCATACCGTGCAATGAAGTCATGGGGGCGCAGTTGCCTTCTTAGCTGCGATGCAATCAGCTTCAGCACCTTGTCGCCCGCAAGATGGCCGTATCCGTCGTTGATCCGCTTGAAATGGTCCAAGTCCAGAATGCCCATCAGCAGGCTGCCACGGCTTTTCTGCAGCTGCGTGATCTCAATCTCGAGTCTCTCACTCCAGGCGGCACGGTTGGGCAGACCGGTGAGCGTGTCGATGAGCGCTTTTTGCCGCTGCTCCTCCAAGTGCGTGCGGAAACTCTGAGCCTCTTGCTCCATGGTTGCGACACGACCGACCAGCGATTGCAGTTTGCTGGCGACCTCATGCTCACGCTCGTCGCGCTCTTGCTGGTGCTGATCCATGGCACCGATCAGCCTTTCGAGCCGGCTTTCCAGGATGGTTTTCAGGCTGTTCAGATCGGCCGCGTCCTGCACGCTGCTCTGTAATCCACCGACATGCTCACGCAGTTGATCGTTTAGCTGTCGAGAAGCCGACTGCGTGTCGGCATGGTCGGCGCTTGCTGCCTGCAAATTGCTTTGAAACGACTCGAGGCGGTCGTTCAATTGCTTGAGGTAAATCTCGAACTCATGCTGCCCGCTGTCGGTGATGGCGAGCATAAGCACTGCCAGATCGTCGAGGATCGGCAGTAATTCGTACCAGTTAAGACCATTTTCCAGCCGAACACGCATCGCTTCCGCCTGAGGCCGGTGATGTTCCGGCAGCGATAGCTCGTCCAGCAGGCCTAGAAGGGTTTGCTCTATGTGCGTGGCGACCGAGCTGTACGTGGGCTCCGGGGAAGAAGGCAATGCGTACGGACCGTCTTCTTCTGCACCTGCAACCTCTGCTTCTGCTTCTGATTCTGCGTCGTCTAGGTTATCCGTCTGGCCTTGAGTCAGTTCGACTGGCGCTGAATCTGCGGCGGGCTCATCGGATAACTGATCAGCAACAGCCACTGGGGCATCGTCTACCGCGACTGGATCAACACCGTCAGTAACGTCTCCAACAACATCAATGCCTCCGGCCTGGTCAGCGCTGTCAGGCACGTCAACCCGATGCTGCGGTTGCTGGGCTTCGTCTGCTGCTGGCATAGGAATAGGGTCGGACTCAAGCGCTTCCTGAGCTTTGGCGTCGAGTGGAGCCAGCGGCACCTCATCGGCTGGCGAAATATTGGCTTCTGTATCGACGCGGGCCGGGATGCTTTGCGTGTTGTCCTCAATGGTCTGTGGCTCAACAGAGACCACGGTTTGAGGCTCGACCTCGGCTGCCACCCTGGGAGCCGGTTGCGCTTGAACAGGCGCCTCGTTGGTCCACTGAGGCAAGGCGGCGGTCTCAAGGGGAGCGTCTTGGGGGTCAGCCTCGCGACCACCAAACAAGCGCTGCAGAAAACCGGGACGAGCGGCGAGCTCGGGCCGCTCCATAAGCGCCAGCGCCTGCCCCTGCAGGCCGCTGAGTTCATCCAGCAACAGCGGTAACTCGCGTGCTTGATTGATCCGCTCATCAAGCCCTTTCGCAAGGCGCTTGAGCTGCCGGCTCACCTCTTTGGGCAACGGCAACGCTTGAAGTTGCGTCACCAGGGATGTGAGCGCAGCACCCATTTGCTCGACGCGCTGCTCGCGCCGCTGCTCGGAATCCAGAACTGCTTTTTCGAGACGCGGAATCAGCGCAGCCAGGCCAGCGTCCATGTCGTCCTTGCGCACGATTTCGCGCATTTCCTTCATGCACTGATCCACGGCCTTGTCTGCACCTTCGGCGGCAAGGCTGCTGCGCACAAGACCATGGCGCAACAAGTCGAGACGCGCATTCCAGCGGCGCTCCAACTTGTCTTGCTGATCAATGCTCTTGAGGTACTTTTCTTTCCAGCGCTGTGCTTCGTCGCTCATTCCACGGGTCCGGCAGGAGATGAGCTTGTTATCGGCAGGGAGTCCCCAATTAATGAGGCCGGCAAGCGAATCTCCACCGCAACCGGCAGATGATCGGAAATGGGCTGAGCCAGCACCTGCACTTTTTCAAGCGTGAGGGTAGGGCTCAGAAGGATGTGGTCCAGGCAGCGCTGAGGGCGCCAGCTGGGGAACGTGGCTTCAATCTGCGGCGCCAGCAGACCAAGATCGCGAAGCGGCGAAAGCTCCAGCAGGTCAGAGGCGTGGGTGTTCATGTCGCCCATTAGCACCTGATGACGATAGCCACCGATGAGCTCCCGGATGTAAGCCAGTTGCCGAGTACGAGTGCGCGCACCCAGTGCCAGGTGCATGACCACGATGACCAAGGCATCAGGCCCTTCGCCGAATCGCACGAGAATAGCGCCGCGTCCGGAAGGGCCTGGCAGCGGGTGGTTTTCTATCTCCCACGGCTTGAGCCGGCTGAGCACGCCATTACTGTGCTGACCGAAGCGGCCGAGGTTGCGGTTGAGTTGTTGATACCAGTATGGAAAGGATCCGAGATGAGCGAGGTGCTCGACCTGATTGACGTAACCGGATCGAAGGCTGCCACCGTCGGCCTCCTGAAGGGCGACAAAATCGTAATCGCCCAGCAGGTCGCCAATTTTTTGCAGATTGCTCGCTCGCCCGGTGTGCGGCAACAAATGTTGCCAGCCACGGGTCAGGTAATGACGATAGCGCTCGGTGCTGATCCCCACTTGGATATTGAAACTCAAAAGACGAAGCCGACCGTCAGCTGGCAATCCCGTCTCTTGCAAGTGCCGCTCGTTGACCTTGGCCGAGGGCCGGCCAACGATGCGTTCAGTACTGCCCCAGCGCGCCATGGCAGGCCGGCTTACTTGGCGGCCGCTGCGGCACGCTCTTTGGCGATGAGCTGATCGGCAACTTGCAGGGTTTGCTCAGGGCCGCCAGCGCTGCCGAGGTCGAAACGGTATTTGCCGTTGACGACCATGGTCGGTACGCCCGTGATTTCGTACTTCTTGGCCAGTTCCTTGTACTGGGCAATCTTGCCCTTTACAGCGAACGAGTTGAAGGTCTCGAGGAACTTGGTCCGGTCAACGCCTTGAGTAGCGACGAAATCAGCCATGTCATTAGGGTCGGTCAGACGCTTGCCGCCCTTCTGGATGGCCTCGAATACAGCAGCGTGAACCTTGTGCTCTACACCCATGGTGTCAAGAGTAATGAATAGCTGGCCATGCGCATCCCAAGGGCCGCCGAACATGGCGGGGATACGAACGAAGTGAACGTCGGCGGGGAGTTTTTCAACCCAAGGATTAATAATGGGCTCGAATGCGTAGCAATGTGGACAGCCGTACCAGAACATCTCGACGACTTCGATTTTGCCCGGCTCGGAAACAGGCACAGCGCTTTTTAACTCCACGTACTGCTTGCCGGCCTCAATAGGCTCTGCGGCCTGGGCGGACAAACCAAACAGACTGGTAAAAATCAGAGCGGCGCTGAGAATCAGATTACGCATGCTTAACTCCTGGGCATGAAAAGTCGCCTATACGCGACCGGAATACGACCGGGCGTGGAGGCGTGAGTTCGCAAGTGTAACGCCTGCGGCCAGAAAAAAGGGCAGCCGTTCGCTACCCTTTTCCGCCCGTCCGAACAGTATTCATTAACGTATATGTCAGAAGATGAAAAACGGCATCCCGAGTTAATCCAGCCTTAATGCAAGCCCTGGATGTAGGCCGATAATGCGTCGATATCCTTGTTGCTCAATTTGGCTGCGATGCCTCGCATGATCATCGTCTCGCCGTCATTGGTACGCTCACCTTCGCGGAAGGCCGTGAGCTGTTTTTTTATGTAAGCGGCGTGCTGCCCGCCAAGGTGCGGAAACCCTGCCGCGGCGTTCCCGGCGCCGTCGGGTGCGTGACAACCGATACATGCCGGCATGCCCTGATCCAGCTTGCCGCCGCGAAATAGCGCTTCACCCCGTGCCACCCACTGCGGATCGGCTGCACCGACGCTGCCTTTCTGGGCTGAATAGTAAGCCGCCATGTCGGCCAGATCCTGATCACTAAGCGTGTTCAGCAGGCCGGTCATTTCAAGCACCACGCGCTTGCCGTCTTTGATTTCGTGAAGCTGTTTGAGCAAATAGCGCTGACCCTGGCCGGCCAGCTTAGGGAAGTTAGGCACAACGCTATTACCCTCTGGACCGTGGCAGGCACCACACACAACTGTCTTCGCCTGTCCGGCCGCCACATCGCCCGTCACGCCATCTGCCGCTTGAGCTGAACACGACAGGCCCAGCGCCAACAGCAGACTCACGAATAGCTTGTTCATTGACTAATCCAACACGGCTAAAAGGTAAATATGGATGACGGTCCTGCTCTTTCACCTGACGGGTGATGGTTCGGCAGTCCTCGCTGCTGCAGCCTATGCACGCCTCAAACAGTGGCATCACGGCCGGGGCGGGTTGTCGCCGCGCTGAAGTGTATACTCGCCCCACTTAACGGAAATGATCCACCTTGCCGCACACCAACCGGCCTCTTCCCCACCGGAAATCTCATGCAACTCAAGAATCCCATCCTCGGCCTGTGCCAACAGTCCAAGTTCATGCTCAGCGCCGCCAAAGTCGATCAATGCCCCGACGATGAAGGCTTCGAGGTCGCATTCGCCGGTCGCTCCAATGCAGGCAAATCCAGCGCTCTCAATACATTGACTCACGCCAGCCTCGCGCGTACATCAAAAACGCCTGGGCGCACCCAGTTGCTCAACTTCTTCAGTCTGGACGACGAGCGGCGTCTGGTCGACCTGCCTGGCTATGGTTATGCGAAAGTCCCGATTCCGCTAAAGCTTCACTGGCAGCGTCACCTCGAGGCATACCTCGGTAGCCGGGAAAGTCTGAAGGGGCTGATCCTGATGATGGATATCCGCCATCCCATGACCGATTTTGATCTGCTGATGCTGGACTGGGCCATTGCCAGTCAGATGCCGATGCACATTCTGCTGACCAAAGCCGACAAACTGACCTTCGGCGCGGCCAAGAACACGCTGCTCAAGGTGCAGGCCGAGATTCGCAAGGGTTGGGGTGATGCGGTCACCATCCAGCTGTTCTCTGCACCCAAGCGTCTAGGGCTCGAAGAGGCTTACACGGTTCTCGCCGACTGGATGGAACTGGAAGACAAAGCGCCTGCCGAGTAAATCGCAGGCAAAAAAAACCCCGGACTTCATGTGGGGAGGGGAAGTTCGGGGTAATAAGTCCGGGCCACTAGGGAGGGGTCCGGGTATCTGCCAACACTTAACACAACATAGGAGCATGAATGGCTACGTCCGCCACTCGCTAGCTCTGACCGGGGCATAGCCCCGGAGTTCAAAAAGTATTGGAATTTAGTGCCCGTTGACGTCCCGGTCTGTAACAGCAAGTTCATTCGCGAGGCGCCAGATCTGGTTTCACCCAGAAGACGCCTCGCCAATCGGTTAGCTCCCACAGAAGCGCACACTGATCAAAAATCAATCAATGTGCCTCATCCCAGTTATCACCCACACCCACTTCAACCAGCAGCGGCACATCAAGTTCCGCAGCACCGCTCATGTGAACGCGGATGTCCTTGCTGATCTGCTCGACCAGGTCCTCGCGCACTTCCAGCACCAGTTCGTCGTGTACCTGCAGGATCACCCGGGCATCCAGACCTGATTCGTCCAGCCAGCCATTCACCGCCACCATGGCACGCTTGATGATGTCCGCAGCAGTGCCTTGCATCGGGGCGTTGATCGCCATGCGTTCGGCGCCCTTGCGCAGCGCCTGATTCTTCGCGTTGATGTCCGGCAGATACAGGCGACGACCAAAAATCGTTTCGACAAAGCCCTGCTCGGCCGCCTGCGCGCGCGTGCGCTCCATGTACTGCAGCACGCCGGGATAGCGGGCGAAATAACGGTCCACGTAGGCCTGAGACTGCTTGCGGTCGACGCCGATCTGCTTGGCCAGACCGAACGCGCTCATGCCGTAGATCAGTCCGAAGTTGATCGCCTTGGCGCTGCGACGCATGTCATTGGTCACGCCTTCAAGTTCAACGCCGAAGACTTCCGATGCCGTCGCCCGGTGCACATCCAGGTCGTTGCGGAACGCGTGGAGCAAACCCTCGTCCTTGGCGAGATGCGCCATGATCCGCAGCTCGATTTGCGAGTAGTCCGCCGCGAGCAGTTTGTAGCCTTTGGGCGCCACGAATGCCTGACGAATCCGACGCCCTTCGGCTGTACGAATCGGGATGTTCTGCAGGTTCGGATCACTGGAAGACAAGCGTCCGGTCACCGCTACCGCTTGGTGGTAGGAGGTATGGACGCGGCCGGTGCGAGGATTGATCTGCTCCGGCAAGCGATCGGTATACGTGCTTTTCAGCTTGCTCATCGAGCGGTACTGCATCAGCACTTTGGGCAGCGGAAAGTCCTGCTCGGCCAGTTCCTGCAATACCGCTTCTGCGGTCGATGGCTGACCGGTCGCGGTCTTGCTGATGATCGGCAGCCCGAGTTTTTCATACAGGATCACGCCCAACTGCTTGGGCGAGCCGAGGTTGAACTCCTCGCCGGCGATAGCGAACGCCTCGCGCTCAAGCTCCGTCATCTTGGTGCCCAGCTCGACGCTTTGAATGCCCAGCAGCTTGGCATCAACGTACGCGCCCTGGCGCTCGATACGCGCCAGCACTGGCATCAGCGGCATTTCAATGTCGTTGAGCACTGGCGCCAATGATGGAATGGCTGCCAGTCTGGCTTGCAGGGTTTCGTGCAGGCGCAGCGTCAGGTCCACCTCTTCTGCGGCGTAAACGCCAGCCTGCTCCAGAGCGATCTGATCGAAGCTCAGCTGCTTGGCGCCCTTGCCGGCAATCTCCTGGAAATTCACGGGCGTGTGGTTCAGGTATTTGGCGACGAGACTGTCACGGTCGTGACGGGTTGCGGTGGAGTCGAGCACATACGATTCAAGCATGGTGTCGAACTTCACGCCCTGAACAGTAATGCCCTGCGTCTGATCGCCGTCGATAGCGCAGTTTGCAAGCAGGTTGATGGCGAACTTGGCGTGCTGGCCGACCTTTATTTTGGTCGCGTCCTCCAGCATAGGCTTGACCGCTTTGAGCACCGCGTCGCGGTCCAGTTGCTGCGGCACGCCCATGTAAGAGTGGGTCAGCGGGATGTAAGCGGCTTCGTGGGTCTGGATGGCAAATGAAATACCCACGATCTGCGCTCGCTGTGCGTCGGTGCCATTACTCTGCACGACGAAGGCGAACAATTCGGCGGCTTCGAGTTTTTTCAGCCAGGCATCAAATTGCGTCTGCTCAAGGACCAGTTCGTATTGTGCCTCGATAACGGGCGCGGGCTCTTCGGTCACGATCTGCTGCCCGGCCTGTCTGGCATCACGCTGCAGGTCTTCGATCCAGCTCTTGAACTCAAGCTCGGTGTACAGCGCCATCAGCGCGTCGCGATCAGGCTCGGCGCAATGCAAGGCGTCCAGTTCGATATCCAGCGGCACGTCGATCTTGATGGTTGCCAGTTGGTACGACAGGAACGCCATTTCCCTGTGATCTTCAAGCTTGGCAGACAGCGATTTTGCCCCTCTGATGGAAAGCGTCGCGACCTTGTCGAGGTTCTCGTAAAGCTCTTTCAGCCCGCCGTTGATACCGGTCAGCAAGCCTGCAGCGGTCTTTTCGCCGACGCCGGGAACGCCCGGGATGTTGTCGACCTTGTCGCCCATCAGCGCTAGGTAATCGATGATGTGTTCGGGACCGACGCCAAACTTCTCTTTCACGCCAGCGACGTCCATTACGCTACCGGTCATCGTGTTGACCAGGGTGATGTGTCCATCGACCAACTGCGCCATGTCCTTGTCGCCGGTCGAGATGATTACCGGACGATCCGCTGCCGCGCTGCTGCGGGCCAGCGTACCAATCACGTCGTCAGCTTCTACGCCCTCGACGCACAGCAATGGATAGCCCAGGCCCTTAACGCAGGCATGCAACAGATCGACCTGCACGCGCATGTCATCGGGCATGCTGGGGCGATTGGCTTTGTATTCAGCGAACATTTCGTCACGAAACGTCCCGCCCTTGGCATCGAATACCACGGCAAACGGGCTTTCAGGGTATTGACGACGCAAGCTTTTGAGCATGTTCAGCACGCCTTTGACCGCGCCGGTTGGCAGGCCCTTGGACGTGGCAAGTGGTGGCAGCGCGTGAAAGGCGCGATACAGGTAAGACGAACCGTCCACCAGGACGAGGGGGGCTTGGCTCATGGGCAGAATCAACCTTTTCGGCGGGTCCGGCGCTAGAATGCGCGAACCGTTGACGACAAAGGGGCAAGGTTATCATGCGCAAGCTAAATCGCCTGTTGCTGGCGAGCGTCTTGTCGGTTTGCCCACTGATAACGCTGGCTGCCGATGAGGCGCCCTCGGCAGAGCCCGACGTCACGATCCGCCAGGACGGCGACAGGTTCATACAGGAATATCGCGTGAACGGTTTTCTGTATGCGGTCAAAATCACGCCCAAGCATGGTAAACCGTATTTTCTGGTACGCGCCGATGGCACTAGCGCGCAGTTCATCCGCTCTGACCAACCGGACATGCTGATCCCCCAGTGGGAAATTTTCAGCTGGTAGCGCCTTACACTCACTCTATTTGGCAGTCTTCATATGTCGGTTTTTACCCCCCTGGCTCGGCCCGAGCTGGAAGCTTTTCTCGCCCCCTACGGGCTCGGCCACTTGCGCGACTTTCAGGGCATTGCCGCCGGCAGTGAAAACACCAACTTCTTTATCAGCATGGAAAAGGGCGAATTCGTCCTGACGCTCGTAGAGCGCGGTCCGGTTCAGGAAATGCCGTTTTTCATTGAGCTGCTGGACGTGCTGCACGATGCAGATCTGCCGGTTCCGTACGCCCTGCGCACCACTGATGGCCAAGCGCTGCGTGAGCTCAAAGGCAAGCCGGCGCTGCTGCAGCCTCGCTTGCCGGGCAAGCACCCGACACAGCCCAACACCCAGCACTGCGTTCAGATCGGCGAGCTGATGGGGCGCATGCATCAGGCCACCCGTGAGCACGTTCTGGAGCGCAGGACCGATCGCGGTCTGGACTGGATGTTGAAAGAGGGCCGCAACTTTATCTCGCACCTGGACGACACTCAGGGCGCGCTGTTGAAAGCGTCGGTGGAAGAAATCGAACGTCATCAGCCGAAGATCATGGCCTTGCCACGGGCTAATCTGCACGCGGACCTGTTCCGCGACAACACGCTGTTCGAAGGCACGCATCTCACTGGAGTGATCGACTTCTATAACGCCTGCTCCGGCCCGATGCTGTATGACGTGGCCATTGCCGTAAACGACTGGTGCTCCCATCAGGACGGCACAATCGACGCGCCTCGCGCTCGTGCCTTGCTGGGCGCTTACGCTGGCTTGCGTCCCTTCACCGCTGCCGAAGCCGAGCTTTGGCCCACGATGCTCCGGGTCGCGTGCATACGCTTCTGGCTGTCGCGCCTGATTGCCGCAGAGCTGTTTGCCGGACAGGACGTGCTGATTCACGACCCGATGGAATTCCAGGAGCGTCTTGAGCAACGTCAGGAAACGCACATCCCACTGCCGTTTGCGCTGTAGCAACGGACAGTCTTTGTAGGAGCGAGTGGGCGGCATCCCGACTTGCCCGCGAATGCGTCAGATCATTGAGCACCCACTTATCTGACCCACCGCAATCGCGGGCAAGCTCGCTCGTACTAAAGCAAGCGCGTTACAAACTCTCCAGACAGCCCGCCAAATCATCCCCCAGCTTTTGCAGCAATTGCTCATAACCCTGAGCCGACGCCGGGGTGTAACCGCCCAATCCGTCCAGCTCTGCCAGCTTTACCGGTAAGCCCGCACTGAGGGTTTCTGCCAGCCGCGGGCGCAGCGGCGGCTCGCTGAAGACGCAGGTTTTTCCAAACTCCTTGAGCCGCTTTCTCATCTGTGCAACATGCTGTACGCCGGGCTGCACTTCGCTGCTGACCGTAAAGACGCCTGCGTGCTGAAGCCCGTAGGCCTCTTCGAAATAGTCGAACGCCTCATGGAACACGAAATACTTCTTGTCACCAATCCCCGCCACGCGCGCCTTTATCTTCGCGTCAGTCGCGTTCAGGCGCTCGTTGAATGCCTTGAGGTTGCTTTCATAGCGCGCGGCATTGGCTGGGTCTGCCGCACTCAAGTCCGACGCCATCCTGGCGGCAATCACCCGGGCATTCACCGATGACAACCACAAGTGGGCATCCAGGCTCCCCGGCCGGTGATCGTGGTCATGCTCATCTGCTTCTGCGTTTTCGTCCGCGTCATCGTGCGCAGCGCCAGCCACGAAATACCGCAAATGCATGCCCGGCAGCGACTGCACAGGCGTCGAAGCCTTAGCTCGACCTGCGAGCACACGCGGCAGGAAGGTTTCCATGTCCGGGCCGATCCAGTACAGCAGATCAGCTTCCTGCACCCGCCGTATGTCGGAAGGCCGCAGGGCATAGTTGTGGGGTGATGCGCCTGGCGGCAACAGCACTTCTGGAACCGAGACACCGTCCTGCACCGCAGCGGCAATCAGCTGTAAAGGCTTAATGCTGGTCAGGACACGAACCTCGGCCTGAGCGTTGGAAACGGATAGCAATCCAATGAGGGATGCGACAAAAATCAAAAAAAGTCGGGACACGATGACCACTCATGAGGGTAGGAACGGGTAACATAATAACGTCTCTCTCAAAAGTCGTCGCCCGCCCATGTCTAATACACCCTTGGCCAGTCGCCCACACGATCACTCTCACTGCGTGCATTCGGCCCTCACCGAAGCCGACACGCTGTGCGCAGGCAAAGGTCTGCGCCTGACCGCCCTGCGTCGACGCGTGCTTGAATTGGTTTGGCAAAGTCACAAACCGCTTGGCGCGTACGACATCCTTGCTGTACTGAGCGAGGAAGACGGCCGCCGCGCAGCCCCGCCCACGGTTTACCGTGCGCTGGATTTCCTGCTGGAGAACGGTCTCGTTCATCGCATTGCGTCCCTCAACGCCTTCGTGGGCTGCAATCACCCGACTCACGCGCATCAGGGCCAGTTTCTGATTTGCCGCGAATGCCATGCCGCTATCGAGTTGCAGCACCCTTTGATCAGCGAAGCCATTGTCAGCGCTGCAAAGGAAGTCGGTTTTGCCGTCGAAACCCAGACGGTTGAAATTGTCGGCGTCTGCACTGGCTGCAAGGCCGCCTGATGAGCGACGCGCTGATCCGCCTGAACGATATCGTGGTCTCCCGTGCCGGACAAAGCGTGCTGGAAAACATTCAGCTGAGCGTCAAACCAGGCGAGATCGTGACGCTGATCGGTCCCAACGGCGCTGGCAAGACAACCCTGGTAAGGGCGGTCCTTGGCTTGCTCAAGCCGGACTCAGGCAGCGTGTGGCGCAAACCGAGATTGCGTATCGGCTACATGCCGCAAAAGCTGCACATCGATGCCACGCTGCCGTTGTCGGTATTGCGGTTTCTGCGTCTGGTGCCAAGGGTGGACCGGGCGACCGCGCTTTCGGCGTTGACTGAAGTCGGCGCGCAGAAGGTCATCGACAGCCCGTTGCAGGGGATTTCCGGCGGCGAGATGCAGCGCGTTCTGCTGGCGCGCGCGTTGTTGCGCAAACCAGAATTGCTGGTGCTCGACGAGCCGGTGCAGGGCGTTGATGTAGCAGGTCAGGCCGAGCTGTACGCGCTGATCACGCAACTGCGTGACCGTCATCAATGCGGCGTGCTGATGGTCTCTCACGATTTGCACCTTGTGATGAGTACCACCGACCAAGTGGTGTGCCTCAACCGCCATGTCTGTTGTTCAGGCCACCCTGAGCAAGTGAGCAACGATCCTGCATTCGTCGAGCTGTTCGGCCAGAACGCCCCGAACCTTGCGATTTACCACCATAACCACGATCACGCCCACGATTTGCACGGTGAGGTCTGCGCCGCTGTGCCCGTCACAGCTGACCACAATCATCATCACCACGGAGATAGCTGCAAGCATGGCTGATTTTCTTCTGTACGCCTTGCTCGCAGGCCTGGCCTTGGCAGTAGTGGCAGGTCCATTGGGATCGTTCGTGGTCTGGCGGCGGATGGCCTATTTCGGTGACACGCTGTCTCATGCGGCGTTGCTTGGCGTTGCCATGGGCTTCTTGCTGGACATAAGCCCCGCGATAGCAGTGACAGTCGGCTGTCTGTTGCTGGCGATTCTGCTGGTCACGTTGCAGCAACGCCAACCGCTGGCGTCAGACACGCTGCTGGGGATTCTTGCCCCCAGCACATTGTCTCTGGGCCTTGTGGTGTTGAGCTTTATGCGTGATGTTCGCATCGACCTCATGGGCTACCTGTTTGGGGACTTGCTGGCGATCACTCCCACCGATCTGGCATGGATTCTGGGTGGCAGCGCCGCCGTGCTTGTACTGATCACCGCCCTGTGGCGCCCGTTGCTGGCGATCACGGTGCACGAAGAGCTTGCGACTGTTGAAGGCCTGCCCGTTGCAGCGCTGCGCATGACGCTCATGCTGCTGATCGCAGTGGTGATCGCCGTGGCCATGAAAATCGTCGGTGTGCTGCTGATTACTTCGCTGTTGATCATTCCTGCCGCTGCGGCACAACGTCACGCCCGTTCGCCTGAACAGATGGCCTTGGGCGCAAGCTTGATCGGGGTCGTTGCGGTGTGTGGCGGGCTGGCAATGTCATGGTTCAAAGACACCCCGGCAGGCCCGTCAATCGTGGTCTCGGCGGCCGCGATCTTCCTGCTGAGTTTCGTTTTGCCCAAGCGGTAGAACCTTGTGGTGGAAGAAGGGTCATACTCGGCAATAATAAATAGCGGCAATATGCAATGACGGTCTCCGGCGGTCATGCAGTGATCAGTTATTTTCGGTGCAAGGTACTTATGTGTAGACTTGCTCGTTTTTTGCGCAAATAGAGAATCGCAGGAATGAAGCCGTACGCATCCCGTTATCTGCTGCTTGCTGCATTTACCATCCTGTTGGCAGCCTGCCAGAGCAAGCCCGTCGAAGCGCCCGCTCAGGTTGCGCCGCCAGACGCTTATCAACAGCTGGAAAAAAATATCGCCAGCAGCGAATTAGCCACTGCCGAGGATCAACTCGCCGCCTTGCAGGCCAAAGCGTCCGACGATCCTCGTCTTGAGCAGTACCAGCGAGAGCTGGCCGAGGCGTATTTGAGTCGAAGCCAGATCGTGCTGCAGAAAGGCGACGTCAATGCCGCAGCCACCGCACTGAGCCGTGCCCGCGCCTTGATGCCCAAAGCGCCTGCTCTGACCAGTGGCGTCAACGGTGCCATCGCCAATGCCCGCAAAGCTGAGCTTGAGAAGGCCGAGGCCGAACTCAAGGCTGCCGAGGCAAAACGCATTGCCAAAGTCATTGATCCTTCTGCTGAAAGCACGACTATCGCGCTGAAGATCGGCGATATGAAGCAACTTCGTCGCCAACTGAACGATATCGCTGCCGACACCACAGCGTTCAACTGCGAAGTTGTGCTGCAGGTACCGCGTGTCGATGACTACCCGTGGTTAGCCAAGTTGCTGCATAAGCGCGTGGTGAAGATCAATCCGGATTTCGAACTGCAACTGCGTCGCCAGATTGAGAAGGACGAGCCTGCTCACATCATATTGAAGCCTGCGCAACTCTGATCTGAAGGCCAATAAAAAAGGCGCTGCCCGCAGGGGCAGCGCCTTTTTTTGACCTTTACTTCTACACGTTAAGCCGGAATCGCCTTAGCTTTTGGCTCGCGTGCCCACACCCGATGCTGCTTCATCGCATCGAAGAAGGCATTGAACGACTTGCTGTCCGACACCGCCAGCAGACCTGCGTCTTCCTCCAGACGCAGCAGGTCGATCAGCTCCTTCGCATCAGCACCAAACGAGATGGCTTTCAAGTGCTTGTAGGCTTCGAGCACGTAATGCAACGCCACACCGTCGCCACTCAACGCTTTGACAGACGCTGCGCCACCCGGGATGAACACCGCATCGAACGCAACCGATGGCAGACCTTCCTGCGAGGCATCCACCGCAAGCGTTTTACCGCCTGCAGTTTTGACCGGCGCGGAGGTTGGACCCAGCACCTTGGCGTGCGCGCCTTGGGCTTCAACAGCAGCCTTCATTGCTTCAACCGCTTTTTCGTCCACGCCGTCAGCAACCAGAATGGCCACTTTGCGCGAAGAAATGTCAGCGGGCAGCAGGTTCTCCTGGCTCAGCAGCGGAGATTTATCAACAGTGGTCTTGGCGGCTTTTCTGGTCGGTACAGTCGGGGCAGATGGCGCTGGCAGACCGAGGTTGGCCGCAACACGCTTGGCCAGCTCCAGATCGATATTCGCCAAAATCTCATTCACCTGACGCTCACGAATATATTCGCGCTCCACCTTGCCAAGCTCAAAGCTGTAAGCGGCGATGATGTGCTCTTTCTCGTGGTGGCTCATGCTGTTGAAAAACAGCGTGGCTTGCGAGAAATGGTCACCGAACGACTCGCTGCGCTCACGTACTTTGTGTGCTTCAACCCGCTCAGGGTAGGTTTCAAAACCACCATCGACCGGAGCTGATGGCGTTTCTTTCGGCCAGCCGCCGTCGATCGAATTCGGCTCGTAGGAAGCACGGCCTTTGTCGATAGTCATGCGGTGTTGCGCGTCACGCTGACCGCTGTGGTTCGGGGAGACCGGACGGTTGATCGGGATCTCGTGGAAGTTAGGCCCGCCCAGACGGCTGATCTGTGTATCGGTATACGAGAACAGACGTCCTTGCAGCAGAGGGTCATTCGAGAAATCGATGCCGGGTACAACGTGACCAGGGCAGAACGCTACTTGCTCAGTCTCGGCAAAGTAGTTGTCCGGATTACGGTTGAGCACCATCTTGCCCAGCGGCGTTACCGGCACCAGCTCTTCCGGGATGATTTTGGTCGGGTCGAGCAAGTCGAAGTCAAAATTATGCTCGTCTTCCTCAGCAACCAGCTGCACGCCCAGCTCCCATTCTGGGTAGTCACCCATCTCAATGGATTCCCAAAGATCGCGGCGGTGGAAATCCGTGTCTTTACCGGCAAGCTTCTGCGCTTCGTCCCACACCAGTGAGCAGGTGCCGAACTTGGGCTTCCAGTGGAATTTAGCGAACGTGGATTTCCCCTCGGCACTGATCAGGCGGAAGGTGTGGATACCAAAGCCCTGCATGCTGCGCAGGTTTTTTGGAATCGCACGGTCAGACATGGTCCAGAGCACCATGTGCGCCGATTCCGGCACTAGGGAGACAAAGTCCCAGAACGTGTCGTGAGCCGAACCACCGGTTGGAATCTCGTTATGCGGCTCAGGTTTTACAGCGTGCACAAAATCCGGAAACTTGATCGCATCCTGGATGAAAAAGACCGGCATGTTGTTGCCGACAAAATCGTAGTTACCTTCGTCGGTGTAAAACTTGACGGCGAATCCACGCACGTCACGCACGGTGTCGCCCGATCCACGTGAACCCTGAACGGTTGAGAAACGCACAAACACCGGGGTCTTCTTGCCCGGATCGCGCAGAAACTCGGCTTTGCTCAACGCACTGTGGTTTTCGTAAGTCTGAAAGTAGCCGTGGGCGCCCACACCGCGCGCATGGACGATGCGCTCCGGGATACGCTCATGGTCAAAGTGCGTGATTTTCTCACGCATGATGAAGTCTTCGAGCAACGACGGACCGCGCGCGCCGACCTTCAAAGTGTTCTGGTTATCAGAGACTTTCACACCTTGGTTGGTGCGCAGCGCCTGGCCAGTTGCATCAGAGCGAAACTGCTCGAGGCTGTCGAGCTTGGTGTTGGTGTTGCCACGGTCCAGTGTGTCAGCGCCTGCCATTTCACTGGTTTGACCGTCAGGGGTGTTAACAGGTTTCTTGGTAGCCATCAGACAAAACTCCTCGGTTCGGACGGCCCACATGTGTGAAACAAGAGTGGGCTCTGTAAGCAAAAATCTCCCGAACAGCGCACAGGGAAATCACAGTACGTATGTAATGACTGGGGAGAAAAACCTGCGTTCCGTGTTTTTTCCTACCTTCGGTCTACCTTTCAAAAAATGCTTACCGCCCACATCCTTATTACCGTTTGGAAGAGGACGCATGAAATAAATGCTAAGAACGCCGAGCCCAACCCCGGCGGGACAGGCTAAAATGCGCGCCCGGTTTATCCAGCCGAGGCGACAGTGTCCTAAAGTGGCTTCGCTCCAGCAGTCAGTGTGAATACGGTCCGCTGATTGATTTTTTACCGCGCCCCCACAAGGTTCGCCACGTGATCGAGTTTCATAACGTCCATAAAACCTATCGGGTCGCCGGCAGGGAAATCCCAGCCTTGCATCCCACCAGCCTGCGCGTCGAGAACGGCCAGGTGTTTGGCCTGATCGGTCATTCCGGTGCTGGAAAAAGCACACTGCTGCGGCTGATAAATCGTCTGGAAGCGCCCAGCGGCGGCAAGATCCTTGTCGACAACGAAGACGTCACAGCGCTCGACGCTGACGGCCTGCGTCGCTTCCGTCGTCAGGTCGGAATGATCTTTCAGCACTTCAACCTGCTGTCTTCGAAAACCGTGGCCGACAACGTCGCCATGCCGCTGACCCTGGCCGGTGATATGTCCACCGACCAGATCAATCAGCGAGTGGCAGAGTTGCTGGAACGTGTCGGCCTGTCCGACCACGCCAAAAAGTACCCCTCGCAGTTATCTGGTGGCCAGAAGCAGCGCGTTGGCATCGCACGGGCCCTGGCAACCAAGCCAAAAATTCTGTTGTGTGACGAGGCGACCAGTGCGCTCGACCCGCAAACCACGGCATCCGTATTGCTGTTACTCGCCGAGATCAATCGCGAACTGAAGCTGACCATTGTGTTGATCACCCACGAAATGGACGTGATCCGGCGTGTCTGCGATCAGGTGGCGGTCATGGACGCTGGCGTGATTGTGGAACAAGGCGCTGTGGCCGATGTGTTTCTGCATCCCAAGCACCCGACCACCAGACGCTTCGTGCAGGAAGACGAGCAGCTCGACGAAAACGAACAGCGCAACGACTTCGCTCACGTTCAAGGTCGCATCGTGCGTCTGACGTTCCAGGGTGAGGCGACCTACGCGCCGCTCCTCGGCACCGTAGCGCGTGAAACAGGCGTGGACTACAGCATCCTCGCCGGGCGTATCGATCGCATCAAAGACACGCCCTACGGACAACTGA
Source organism: Pseudomonas sp. BSw22131 (assembly GCF_026810445.1). Lineage (NCBI taxonomy): Bacteria > Pseudomonadati > Pseudomonadota > Gammaproteobacteria > Pseudomonadales > Pseudomonadaceae > Pseudomonas > Pseudomonas huanghezhanensis. Next base: position 5,679,927 of record NZ_CP113949.1, read on the forward strand.
CGCTGGCCATCACCGGAGGCGACATGGACGCAGCGTTCGCGCGCTTCACGGCCGCCGATGTTCACATGGAGGTGCTGCGCTGATGGAGGCTCTCATCAATCTGTTTTCCAACGTGGACTGGTACGAGATCTGGCTCGCGACGGGCGACACGCTGATCATGCTGGGCGTGTCCCTTGCGTTCACCGTATTGCTGGGCCTGCCGCTGGGCGTGCTGATGTTCCTGACATCGCCGCGCCAATTGCTCGAGAACAAACCGCTGTATGCCACGGTTGGCCTGATCGTCAACATGCTGAGGGCGTTGCCGTTCATTATCCTGCTGATCGTGATGATGCCCCTGACCGAAGTCATCACCGGCACTTCGCTGGGTATCCTCGGTACGTTGCCGCCCCTGATCGCTGGCGCCACACCGTTTTTTGCCCGACTGGTCGAAACCGCACTGCGTGAAGTGGATCGAGGCATCATCGAAGCCATTCAGGCCATGGGTGCGACCACGCGGCAGATCATCGTCAAGGCGCTGCTTCCGGAGGCGCGTCCAGGCATTCTGGCGGCGATCACTGTCACCGCGATTGCGCTGGTGTCGTTTACCGCGATGGCCGGTGCGGTCGGCGCTGGCGGTCTGGGGGATCTGGCCATTCGCTACGGTTATCAGCGATTCCAGAACGATGTGATGTTCGTGACGGTCGTATTGCTGCTGGTGCTGGTGCAGATCCTGCAAACCGTCGGCGACAAGCTTGTCGCCCACTTCTCACACCGTTAACAGAATTGGCCGATTGCTGATCGGCAAATGCACGTTGTATTTCTGCAGCGTGCATTCCAGGAGTAAACGCATGAAAAAGCTTTTGGCTGCCTTCGCCGCCGTTGTTGCCCTGTCGGCCCACGCCGATGAAACACTGACCGTCGCGGCGACCGCTGTCCCGCAGGCCGAGATTCTTGAGTTCGTCAAACCGATGCTGGCCAAGGAAGGCGTGACGCTGAACGTCAAAGTCTTCAACGACTACATTCAGCCGAATGTGCAAGTCGATCAAAAGCGCATGGACGCCAACTTTTTCCAGCACCAGCCTTATCTTGATGAGTTCAACAAGGGCAAGGGGACGACGCTGGTCAGCGTGGCGAAGATTCACGTAGAACCCTTTGGCGCCTATTCCGACAAGCTAAAAAGCCTCGCCGAGCTGCCAGACGGCGCCACCGTCGCGATGCCTAACGATGCGACCAATGAAGGCCGGGCCTTCCTGCTGCTGGCAAAGGCCGGGCTGATAACACTCAAGGATCCAGGCAACATTCTGTCAACGCCGCGTGATGTTGATCAGAATCCGAAAAACCTGAAGTTCCGCGAACTGGAGGCCGCGACCCTGCCTCGCGTGCTGACACAGGTGGATCTGGCACTCATCAATACCAACTATGCGCTGTCAGCCAAGCTTGATCCGACCAAGGATGCACTGATCATCGAAGGCGCTGAATCGCCTTACGCGAACATCCTCGTCACCCGCGAAGACAACAAGGATGCCCCTGGGATCCAGAAACTGGTTGCCGCACTGCACAGTCCGGAAACCCGGCAGTTCATCATCGACAAGTACAAAGGCGCAGTCGTCCCCGCGTTTTGATGCAAGGCCTTAGGCAGAAGCAAAAACCAAGAACGCCGCAAACCTCGGGGCAGGGTCAAAATCCTGTCCCGTAAAGTCCGCTGCACGCTTCTCAATTTCTCTTGACCAGTTCTGGTAGCTGAACGACCAGCTTTTGGCTCTTGAATGGCGAGCGGATAAAGCCGCGCTGCGTGCCATCCGGGCCAAGAAGGGCGAGGTTGCCGCTGTGATCGACGGTGTAGTTGGGTTTGCTGATGTCTGCCGGGATGTACGGAATGCTCACGGCATTGGCGATTTTCTGAAGATCGGCTGCCGAAGAAGCTGTCAGTCCGATGAAAGACGGATCGAAGTAACCCAGATAGGTTTTCAGCTGCTGCGGCGTGTCGCGATTCGGGTCAACGCTGACCAAGACAATGCGTAACGCGTCAACGGTCTCTTTCGACAGCTCGCTTTTGATTTGACGCAACTGGGCGAGGGTGGTCGGGCAGATGTCCGGGCAGAAGGTGTATCCAAAGAACAGTAGCGTCCACTTGTCGTTCAGCTCATTCATTGCCACCGGCTGACCATCCTGGTCAATCATTTTGATGTCCGGCATCTCGCGGCTTTGTGGCAGCAGAATCACACCGGCGTCGATCAACGCAGTCTGATCCCCTTGGCCGTTACCCGACAGCACAAGATTGACCGCCAGGCCCAGGATCAGCGCGAAGATGGCCACAAAGATCAAAACGGTTTTCTGGGTTCGAGTCATAAACACTCAACATTAATTAGTGATCTACGAGCAAAGCGATAAACCACAGAACACGTCATCAATCGAAAATCTGAGTCCGTTGATCACCGCATGCGGCAGGGCATTACGGTACAGCACGACGGCCCGATGCAGAAACCTTGCCCGCAGCGCCATTGAACAGAGCAGATAAAGCACGCAGCTCATCTGGAAATCGCATTTTTGCGGTTTTTAATAGCCGGCGCACATAACCGTGAAGTTGTTATGACAATTGCGTCTTAGGCGAATCGGTGAACAGGCTAACGTATGACTTCCCCTATAATCACGGCCTGATTCATTGCCTTCAGGAGCGCTCATGAACACCGCCGCATTGCGCGAGCAGATCAAACGAGCACAGGAACACGAGGCTGCCACAGGTCAACTGTTGCGTCAGCTCGAGTCACAACTGCCCCATTTGCATCCGACCATCCACCTTCCTGATGTCGACGGAAGAGGCGTTTTGACGCGTTTTGTCAGCGCATACATCGATCAGGTGCCCGACCTGTTGGACGCCGCATATAACGTGGCACAAGAAGCGGGGATCGAGGATCAGATCAAGCCGGTGCTGAAGATTGCCGAGCAGTTTTTCCTTGCGCCGCCTGCGATCATGGCGGGGCACCACGGTCTCGAAAGTCTGCTTGACGAAGCGTACCTGGCGCATCGCCTGGTCGAAGAAGTTAATGACCTGTACATCATGCACCTAGGCCGGCCGCTGATTCAGTCCGACACCACCGTTGCGAGCGTGATCGCGCACAACCTGATTGGCGAGGTGTTCGCCAACCAGCTTGATGAAGCAGTGCATCACGCTGTAGACGAGTTGCTCAACGAGGAAAGCTTTTCACTGGAATCGGTGGAGGCCTACCGCGAGCGACTCAGCAGCCCGGACACAGAAGCGGCCTGGAAGCGCTGGCCAAGTCTTTCACGGCAGCTAGGCGTAGGCCTTGAAATGGAAAACAACATCGGCCTGTAGGGCCAACCTGTTGGCGAGGCTGCTAAGGGATCTTATCCATTCTCACGTCTCGCAAATGAATTCGCGCCGACAGCCGGGGCGGCAGCTGGGTCGAACCACTGCTGCCGCTGGCGCAGTTCATGCGCCATGTTCCGGCCGATCAATGCAACGCGGCCCCTCCGACTGTAGTGCGTAAACGCCCTTCTACACGACGCTTCAACAACCTCTGCTCGACGATCAAACGCGAGCCCTGCGTTGCGTTGGCGCGGCCCCATTCTTCGAGCAACTCAAGGCAGGAGTGGTCGATGTAGCTCAGGTTGCCCAGTGGCACATGCAGCGTTGTGCCGGGCGGCACGCTCGCCAATGCCTGAGTCAGCGCAGGCACTTTGAGAAAAGTCGCCGAGCCGTTGAGGCGCAGTTCCATCTCACCCTCTACAGACAAATCCACCAGGCTGATTTTCAGACGCGATGCGTTGAGTGCCAGTTTCACAAGCGTCAACGCGAAGCCCACCAGCACGCCTGTCAACAAGTCAGTCAGGATGATTGCGCTGGCCGTCGCGCCATAAATGAACATCGGCATCCGACCATATCGACCCAATCCGCGCAGCGCCTTGAGATCAACCAGTTTCAATCCGGTGTAGACCAGAACGCCCGCCAGACTTGCCACTGGAATGCTCTGCAGCACGCTGGACAAGAGCAATACGAACGCGAGCAGCCACACACCATGGAAAATCGCTGACATGCGGGTCTTGGCACCGGCCTGAACGTTGGCCGAACTGCGCACGATTACACCGGTCATGGGCAGCGCACCGAGCAGGCCGCAGAGCATGTTGCCGACACCTTGCGCGCTCAGCTCCTTGTCGAAGTCTGAGCGCTGACCATCGTGCATGCGGTCAACTGCTGCTGCCGACAGTAAGGTCTCAGCGCTGGCAATGAATGCCACCGCAATCGCAGCGATCAGGATGGCAGGGTCTGCCAGATTCAGCAGGTCGGCGGGCCGAAGCCAGTCGATCGCTTCAGCGAGGTTGTTTGGCACTTCAACTCGCTTGACCTGCAAGCTCATGAACAAGCTGACCGCAGTAGCAATCCCGACGCCCAACAAGGCACCGGGGACAAAGCGCAGTGCATGAGGACGACGTTTTTCCCACAGCCACATCACGGCAATCGTACCCAGACCCAGCAGTCCGGCCTGCATACCCGTACCGGGGCCAATGGCGTTAAGCAAGGTTTCCGGGAAACCGATCAGGTTGTCGAGCCCGGACGGCTTGGGTCCGCTGTCGAACATCACATGAACTTGCGACAACACAATCAACACGCCAATCCCGGCCAGCATCCCGTAGACCACCGCAGGCGCCGTGACACGGAACCAGCAACCCAGCTTGAAGCGCCCGGCCAACAGTTGCAGCAGCCCGGCCAACAGCAAGATCGGCCCCAGCATCGCCATACCGTGCTCGCGAACCAGCTCAAACACCAGCACGGCAAGGCCTGCGGCCGGGCCACTGACCTGCAACGGCGAACCCGCCAGCCAACCCACGACCAAGCCACCAATGATGCCGGTGATCAAGCCTTTGGCAGGGGGCATGCCCGATGCAATGGCAATACCCATACACAACGGCAGAGCGACCAGAAAGACTACGACGGAAGCCATCAGCTCTCGTGGTAGTCCTTGAGGGAAAAGGGACTTCAGATTTGTAGTAGCCATGACGACTCTCCGGCAATTTCTTCAGACGTGACAACGCCCGGCGGCGCGTTTATAACGCCACCGCAGCGAGCTTGAATGAGGATCGAACCGTCAGTGGTGTATCAGATTCACACGCCCGGCAACACGATATTCGTGGGGATGTCTCTAGAAACGAGACCTTGGCGTCGCCATCGGCGTCGGATGGTCGCCATCAAGCGGCAGGAAACAGTCTTTTTCGGCGTCGTATGCGCGAATCTCACTGCTCTCGATGTCGTAAACCCAGCCGTGGATAAACAGCTGACCGCTCGCCATTTTCGACGCCACTGAAGGGTGAGTACGCAAATGCTGCAACTGCGCGATGACGTTCTCTTCAGTGAGTACATGCATCGTTTCTTTCTCGCCTGCGCAATTGCAGTTGTCTTCAACCACCGTGCGAGCGACTTCAGCGTGGCGCAGCCAAGCTTTTACCGTGGGCATTTTTTCGAGGGTATGCGGATTGAGAACAGCCCGCATCGCGCCGCAATCGGAGTGACCACAAACGATGATGTGATGCACACCCAACGCCATGACCGCGTATTCGATGGCAGTGGAAACGCCACCGTTCATTGGGCCATATGGAGGAACGACGTTACCGACGTTGCGGGTGACGAAGAGGTCGCCAGGTGAGCTATGGGTGATGAGTTCCGGCGAGATACGAGAATCAGCACAGGTGATGAACATGGCACGCGGTTGCTGAGCGGTCGCGAGCTTTTTAAACAGTTCTTCCCGTTGAGGGAAGATGTTAGTGCGGAAATGCTTGAAGCCGTCGACAATCTGCCGAAGCGCTACTTCAGCGGTCTCGGCCGCGGGCAAACCATCTACCGGCGCAATCGAAGGCTGCTTATCAATGTCACTCATGTCTCGTCCTCTCTGACGGATAAATGTGGAATTTCCGTTAATGACTGAAGGATGACCCATGTCTCTCTTTCCGTGAACATGTCATCTGTCGCGCGACTGATCGCTTGTCTCAAGTCCACCATAACGGCCCAAACTTAATTGAAACTGAATGCATCGCTCTAGCTCGCGGGTTGTGGTTAAGAAAATCTTAATTCCAACCCGGACAACGGCGAGCGCGGGTCCATTTATATAAGCGTGCCTACACAGGATAAATCCGTCAAACGATAGAAATAGTCCCTGTTTACGGGGGGTATTACCAGCAGCGTACCTTTTGCGACCTGCGCTTAAAGCAAAGACATCTGTCTGCCGGGCGGGGAAAACGCATCGCAATCGAGCTTGAAGCTGTCGCGCTGATTAAGCCCCAATTTTCTCACCGCAATGCTAAAGCGCTGTGCCAGCAGATCTGCGAACACGCCCTCGCCACGCATCCGGCTACCGAAACGGCTGTCGTATACCTCGCCCCCGCGAGACTGCCGCACAAGGCTCATCACATGCTCCGCCCTTTGCGGATAATGCGCCTGCAACCACTCTTCGAAAAGTGGCGCCACTTCCAATGGCAGTCGCAACATCACGTAGCTGGCGGCCAAGGCTCCGGCGGCCTTGGCTTCAGCCAAGAGGCTCTCAAGCTCCATGTCGTTAATCATCGGAATCATCGGCGCGAGCAACACACCCACCGGAATACCTGCGTCTCTCATCACGCGAATCGCCCGAAGTCTGGCCTTGGGCGCTGCCGCACGCGGTTCGAGGATGCGTTTGAGCTCATCATCGAGCGAGGTCAGGCTGATAAACACCGAGACCAATTGCAACCTGGCCAGCTCTGCCAAGAGATCGAGATCGCGAAGAATCAACGACCCTTTGGTGATGATTGTCACGGGATGGCGATATCGCAGCAGCACTTCAAGCGTGGCGCGGGTGATCGTGTAGTCGCGTTCGATGGGTTGGTAGGGATCAGTATTGGCGCCCAACGTAACCGGCGCGACGGTATAGCCCGGTTTGGACAATTGCTGCTCAAGCAGCGCCGCCGCATTGGTCTTTGCAATCAGTTTGGTCTCAAAATCCAGCCCCGGCGACATCTCCCAATACGCATGGCTGGGTCGGGCATAACAATAAATGCAACCGTGCTCGCAGCCTCGGTACGGATTGATCGAGCGATCAAACGGGATGTCCGGGGAGGTATTGCGGGTGATGATGCTCTTGGCTGTCTCGACGGTGACTGTTGTGCCTTGCGTAATGGGCACTTCCTGATACCAGCCATCATCTTCGGCTACCGAACGATTGGGCGCGAATCGGTTGTGGGGATTGGCGGCCGTGCCTCGACCGCGAGGGGGAAGTGTGATTGACATAAACGCGACCTATGTACTGTTTATTCATACAGTACAGCGAAAAAACTTAACGTGCCATTCCCGTCTGTGGAACCCGACGCGGCCAGACAGGCGGCGGCAATCCATTCCTGCAAAAGCAGCAAAGCGCTATTCAGGAAGACTCCCGTCAGTGAGCCTTTTCAGAGAGCCGAAACACGAAGAAAAGACTTCACTCTTGCACTTAAATATCAGGTTGTTATTACTGGGCACCGAAATGTAAGGATTACATTTCTACTGACCTGAAACTGCAAGAATTAACCCAGCAACATTCGAAAAGGATTTCGAAAATGAAAAAAAACATCACATCAGCCACAGCGGCGGCTTCGCTGTTTGCGCTGGCATCATTGCCTATCAATGCAGCAACCATTGACTCCAGAAACAAACCGTTCAACGAGTATTCATGGATCACCACCCATAACTCCTACGAAAAAATCAATCAAAACCTCAAAGAAATGCCGCAGCAACTCAAAGACGGCGTACGCGGCTTCATGCTTGATCTTTACCCCAACACATCCAATCCTCGGCCAGAAGAACGCGTCAGGGTTTGCCATACAACTAATTTTTGCTACGGTCCATTGTCCGCACAGCTAAAAAATGAATTCCTTCCGTTCCTCAGGGCTAATCCGAAGGAAGTGGTCACTCTGTTTCTGGAAACTTATGTGTCGCGGGATGACCTGCAAACTGTCTTTAACACACTACCTGAACTGGCCGATGTTTCTTTTAACCCGGGCAACTTCGCCGCCGGACGCTGGCCCACCCTGAGCGAAATGGCAAACAATAATAACCGACTCATTATGATGACCGACAAGCGCGACATTGGCGGGGAGTATAAGGTCAATGGAAAAACCATCACCGTCCTGTTTGACCAGGATTGGATCGTGCAAAACCACTGGTCAACATTAGGGCTATTAGCTTCCAGTCTCGAAAAGCAACATAACTGGTCTTGCCCAACGCGCTGGGGCAACAAGCCTATCGCTATTCAATCGGCCACCAGTAAAAACTGGAAGCAGTGGAAACCACTCTTTCTGATGAATCAATTTCATCATGGGAGCTCCACGACCCTGGACTCGGCAGCCTACGACAACAACCTGACTTACCTCATGCGTCGCGTTGACAACTGCGGCGTCACCCCCAATTTCATCGGCGTTAACAACTACAAGAGTGGCGAGGCTGATCGCTACACCAATGCGCTGAACAATGGCGGCATCTATTTTTACGAGGATGTTAATGCCAACAAGGCTCAGGATGCGGTGTGCGTAATCCCTGCAACCCACGGCGTTGTTAATTTAAAAGCCAACGGTTGTGAAAATGACGAAGCCAAGTCGTTGACACTGTCCGGCGTTGCAAAAGGCACTCGCATCACACTATTCGACAGCCCAAGCGGCAATAAGCAAGACGATCACTTGATCATTGATGTAAAGCGAGACATCGGTATTCAGGAGCATGTGTTGCTGCCCAACTTTGAAAGTCATCACAACAATGAACACTACCAAGCCGTATACAATCGCAACAATGGTCTGAACGGCAAGCTCTCGCGTATAAACATCGGTGGGACACCCACTGGCTTCGCCGATTCCTCAGTCGCCTTTTATGAGGGAGGGAATGCAAGCCAGAACCTTGATTGCGTCATTCCGTTTGCACACGGATATAACTTAAAAATGAAAAATAACGCGTTCGGATGCTCTAACGACGAAATCCGGTCGGCGGTTATTGTAAAAGCAAAAGCAGGCAGTTCATTTACCCTGACGGGTCATCCGGATGGAGACTTCAACCAAGGTCGAACCGAGGTAAAAATTCTGAGAAATATTACCCTGCCTGTCACCATCCCCAGCTTCGACCGAAACTACAAAAGTGACACTGTGGAAGTGATCCATCACGGCAACGCCATCGACGGCAAAATCTCTTTTGGCTACATTGGCGGTAAACAATAAACTCAAGCAACACAGTCCGTCGGTAAACTAAGCGGGAGGGCGAAAATCCTCCCGCTTCACTGCTTCCAAGATCAAGCAAAGAACGTGCATTGATCAGGGAAGCCTAACATTTCAACTCGGATCAACTGGCTTTTTGAGCTTCGGGTTCGGGAAAAACTGCACCCCCTGAACCTTCGGATCTGCCGGTTTAGGCACTGCCTTGTTGACCCGGGTGCCCAGCTCTTTCGGGATCGATTGCCCTTGGGCATTGAGCGTGTCCGAATATCCGCAATGCACGCATTCGCGATGCGGGACGTCGTCTTCGTTCCACATCATCAGTTTGTCGGGCTCGCTGCACGCCGGGCATACAGCCCCGGCGATAAAGCGTTTCTTGGTCACTACCGCGGGTGTATCGGTCATGCTGCGGCGTCCTCACTCAAGCCTGAATGGCGCAAGAGTGCGTCAATTGAAGGCTCACGTCCGCGGAAGTCAACGAACAGCACCATCGGCGCTTGCGAACCGCCACGCGCCAGGATGGCTTCACGGAAAGCACGTCCGGTTTCTTCGTTGAGTACGCCATCTTCTTCAAACTTGGAGAACGCATCCGCCGACAGCACTTCTGCCCACTTGTAGCTGTAATAGCCCGCGGCATAACCACCTGCAAAAATGTGCGCAAAGCTGTTGGGGAAGCGGTTGTAGGCAGGTGGACGCATGACCGAAACTTCATCTCGCACGCCTTCAAGCACCTGCAGCGTCGTGCGGCCGTCGCCATGGGTGGCGTGCAGCTCGAAGTCGAACAGCGAAAACTCAATCTGGCGAATCATCATCAGACCGGACTGGAAGTTCTTCGCAGCGAGCATTTTTTCCAGCAGGTCCTGAGGCAGTGGTTCGCCGCTCTCGTAGTGACCGGAAATCAGCGCCAAGCCTTCAGGCTCCCAGCACCAGTTTTCCATGAACTGGCTTGGCAACTCGACCGCGTCCCAAGCAACACCGTTAATGCCCGATGCGCCCGCGTGTTCTACGCGAGTCAGCAGGTGGTGCAGGCCGTGACCGAATTCGTGGAACAGAGTGGTGACCTCATCATGGGTCAGCAGCGCGGGTTTGCCGCTGTCTGCCGGGGTGAAGTTGCAGACCAGATTGGCCACCGGGCTTTGCAGCACGCCATCCAGGGTGCGACGACGGTCACGAGCGCCATCCATCCACGCACCGCCACGCTTATTGGCGCGGGCATATAGATCGAAGAAGAAGCGGCCCACGTGCTGACCGTTCTCTTTGATTTCGAACAGGCGCACGTCCGGATGCCAGGTGTCGAAGCCTTTCTGCTCGGCGATTTCAATGCCGTACAGTTTTTGCACGATGGCGAACAGGCCGCCCAGCACCTTGTCGATCGGGAAGTAGGCGCGCAGTGTTTCCTGAGACACGCTGTAGCGCTGCTCGCGCAGCTTTTCGCCGTAAAACCCGCTGTCCCAGCTCTGCAAATCAGGGCAACCCTGTTCGGCAGCGTAGGCTTTCAGCTGCTCAAGGTCCTGAGCCGCGAACGGTTTACTGCGCTTGGCCAGATCGCGCAGGAAGCTGAGCACCTGATCACTGGATTCAGCCATCTTGGTGGCCAGACTCAACTCGGAGAAGCTTGCAAAACCCAACAAGCTGGCCAGTTCCTGACGCAGGTCGAGAATCTGTTCCATCACCGGGCCGTTGTCATTCTTACCGGCATTCGGGCCTTGGTCCGACGCACGGGTGCAATACGCCGCGTAGACTTCTTGGCGCAGTGCGCGGTCTTCGGCGTAGGTCATTACCGCGTAATAGCTTGGGAACTCCAGCGTGATGAGGTAGCCGTCGAGGTCTTTGGCCTGAGCCGCAGCGGCCATTTGAGCTTTGGCCGAGTCAGTCAGGCCGAGGAGGGTGGCTTCGTCAGTAACAAGCTTGGTCCACGCTTGCGTCGCATCAAGCAATTGATTGGAGAACTGGCTGCCCAGCTCCGACAGCTTGCTCTGCACTTGGGCATAACGCTTTTGCTGCTCGGGCGGCAAGTCGATCCCCGACAAGCGGAAGTCACGCAGCGATTGCTCAAGGATGGTTTTCTGCGCGACATCGAAGCCAGCCGCCTCAGGGCTGTTGGCCAATGCTTCGAAGGCCTGGAACAGCTCACGGTTCTGGCCCATTTCGGTGGAGTAAGCGCTCAAAGCAGGCAGGCACGACTCGTACGCCTCACGCAGTTCTGCACTGTTGCGCACAGCATTCAGATGGCTGACCGGGCTCCAGGCTGCGCCAAGGCGGTCGTTAAGCTCATCCATCGCCAACACCAGGCCGGCCCATGTAGGCTGCGAACCTTGTTTGACGAGCAACTCGACAATCGCAGCGCGGTTGTCGGCAAGAATCTGGTCAATGGCGGGTTTTACGTGCTCGGCGCGGATCGCCGAGAAAGGTGGCAGGTCGTAGGATTGCAACAGAGGGTTGTTCGCGCTCACGGTTTGGCACCTTGGCAAAAAGAAACACCCGAGCATCTTAATTACAATCGGCGCTGACCGCAGCTATCTCACGAAGATGGCATTGCTATCAGCCTCAAAGAAGGAGCCTATGAGTGGCAATTCGAACGTTCAACGGCCATACGCCGCTTTTGGGTGAGCGGGCATTTGTCGACCACTCGGCGGTGGTCATCGGCGATGTAGAACTGGGCGTCGACAGCTCAGTCTGGCCGCTGACAGTGATTCGCGGCGACATGCACCGCATCCGCATCGGCGCACGTACCAGCGTTCAGGACGGTAGCGTGTTGCACATCACCCATGCCGGTCCTTTTAATCCCGACGGCTTTCCGTGCCTGATCGGCGACGAAGTGACCATTGGTCATAAAGTGATGTTGCACGGCTGCACAGTCGGTAACCGGATCCTCATCGGCATGGGCAGCACGATCATGGACGGCGCAGTCATTGAGGACGAAGTGATCATCGGCGCCGGCAGTCTGGTGCCGCCTGGCAAACGTCTGGAGAGCGGTTTTTTGTATGTAGGCCGTCCGGTGAAGCAGATACGTCCGCTGACCGAAAAAGAAATCGCGTTCTTCCCTTACAGCGCCAGCAATTACGTGAAGCTCAAAGACCAGCATTTGGTCGAAGGCTTTGACCAGCCCTGCTGAGAACGCGCCTTCTCTTGTGCAGGAGCGAATTCATTCGCAAAGCAATATGTCAGGCCGTACAGGTGTGTTGACTGTCATGGCCTCTCGCGCATGAATTCGCTCCTACAGGTCACCTACCGAGGAACCCCATGCACTACCAAAACATCCTGTTCGACCTGGACGGCACGCTGACCGACCCACGCGAAGGCATCACCCGCTCTATTCAGTTCGCATTGAGCAAACTGGGCATCGAGGAACCCGATATCACGGCGTTGGAGCACTTTATCGGCCCGCCACTGTTGCAACAGTTCATGCGTTCTTACAACTTCGACGAAGCGAAAGCGTGGGAAGCGGTGGGCTTCTACCGCGAGCGTTTCAAGGTCACCGGGCTGTACGAAAACCTGGTATTTGATGGTGTATTTGAACTGCTGGAAACCCTGTCGGATCAGGGCCGCAACTTGTTTATCGCGACCTCAAAGCCGTGGGTCTTTGCTCAGGAGATTGCCCGGCATTTTGACTTCGCACGTCACTTCAAACTGATCTACGGCAGCGAGCTGGACGGCACCCGCACCGACAAGGTCGAGCTGATTCGCCACGTGCTGGATGAGGAAGAACTCGACCCGCAGCAGACGCTGATGATCGGCGACCGAAAGCATGATTTGATTGGCGGCAAGCGCAATGGGCTGGACGTAGCGGCGGTGGGCTATGGTTTTGGCAGTCGTGAAGAGCTGACAGCCGAGGCACCGACGTACCACTTCGATACCCTGAAAGAGCTGCATGAGGCATTCCTCAAAACCTCATGACACTGCAACCTTTGTAGGGGCGAGCTTGCCCGCAATGGCGTCATTCCTGACAACGCGATGTCGACTGACGCACTGCTATCGCGGGCAAGCGCGCTCCTACGCGTGTCAGCGTCAGGCCCGAGCCATCAACTGCTCCAACGCCGCCTTGCGTTCATCCTTGGGCAGCCCGCCCAGCTTTTCGACCGCCTGATAAAACGCCATCCAATCACCGCCCACCTGCTTGAACAGCGCGGCAAACGCTGGCACCCACTGGTCATAAAGACCAAACGGCAGCAGCCGCGCGTTGTTCATCGGGGCGTTGATCCACGCGTCATATCGCGTGTCGCCAGCCCATTGCGTATCGCGCATCTGCCGATAATCGGCGCGCAATCGCGCGAACTCCCCAACCTTGCGCTCGCGCATTAACTCAGGGGAAAGCGGTTGCGCATACAGCAGTTTCAGGCGGTCGCGCGCATCGAGCACCAACTGCGTGAATTGATCCCGGCGCTGCGATTCCGAGAGAGTCTGCGGAGGCAAACCTCGCGCGGCCCTCCACTGACGAGTACCTTCCTGCTCGACAAAGTTGGCGTAGGACTCATTGAATTCGCTGTCGTCCTTTACGTAGAACCGCTGATGCGCCAGCTCATGAAAAATCAGCGTCATCAGCCGCTCGCTGCCCCAATTCATCATCGAACTGATGATGGGATCGTTGAACCACCCCAGTGTGGAGTAGGCCTCGACGCCGCTGACGTAAACGTCTTTGCCGTCGAGCTTTTGCAGCGCCGCTTCGCCACGAGCCGCGCCTTGGTTGTAGTAACCGCGATAGGCCACGCAGCCAGCGATGGGGAAGCAATGGGTGACGGGGTCCAGAGAAAACTCGCCAGTGGCAAACACGTTCCACACTACATACGGACGGCCAATGTCGGCGTAAAGCCGGTAGCTCTGATTGTCAGGCAAATGCAGGTGTTCGCTGGCAAAGTCCCGTGCCTTCTGCGCCTGCGTCAAACGTTCGCGCAATGCGGGATCGCGACCCGAATCGGCAATGACGTCGGCAACAGGCTCACGCGCGTGGAGCAACTGCAACTGACCCTGCGCCAACTGGCTGTAATACGACACGCTGGAGCAGCCGCCAAGCAACATGAGCACGGCCGGCAAGAGGAAGCCCGGCAAGCCAGCCTGCCAACGGGAAAGATTGAATGAATTCATGCAGCGGCCTTAAAGTCGAAAGCGTTGAGGTCCTGAATGCCTAGCGTTATGCCGGACGCACGGACATCAACGCAACTCCCATCGCCGCCTGATCACAACGGAGCCTTTAATGCGCCCGCTTCCCTTAATCGTTGCACTTGGATTGCTTGGCGGTTGTGCAAGCCCACTGCCACCGGTAGATCCGCAACAGGCCTGGATTGACCTGCACACCTTCACCGGCAAACTGGTGATGGCCGACAAGCTGGACGGCAAGCGGACCGAAGACGGTCGGTACTTTCAGGTAACCCCTGGAAGGCACGAGCTGCAAGTGCGCTACGACTACGAATACGCGGCAGGCGGGCTTGGGTTGTCGATGGACATCTACAACGAAACTACCTGCTACGTGACTGTCCGTTACGACAACTTCGAAGCTGGCCGTCGCTATCGACTCGAAGTCCGCGACATCGCCAACAGTATCGACGCAGAGCTCAAAGATGAGCAGCGCAAGGTGCTGGCTGAAGAAAGCGACGTGTTTTGTATGCCTTGGTAATGCCTGGGCTCAACGACCATTGTTCTGGTAGATGACCTTCTTCGTCCCGTTTTCGCACGTCCCGACGACCATGTTCTGATCTTGTACTTCGTCGTTCCGGACGATCTCCAGCGTGTAGGAACTCACGTTCTGCGCCTGGATTTTTGCTTCGATCTCGGTCTTCAGCTCTTCACAGGGCTTGGGCGCTGCAAAGACATTGCCGCAGAGTGCTGTGGCGATAAGGGCTAACGCGATGCGGTTCATGATCGACTCCTTGAATGCCGCACAATGGTCGGCGGCTTAGATACGACACCCGGCGCAATGGGCAGTTCTGGCCTTGCTGAAACGAAAGCGACCCGCACGGCGTTGAAGCCGGGCGGGTCGTCTTGGTCCAGCGCTATGGGCGATTAGCTCAGCAGCGTTGCGTCCAGAGTGATTTTTGCGTTCAGCACCTTGGATACCGGGCAGCCTTCTTTGGCCATGGCGGTCAGTTTGTCGAACTGCTCCTGAGTTGCTCCGGGCACTTTGGCCTTCAGGGTCAGGTGGACGGCAGTGATTGCGAAGCCGCCTTCGACTTCATCCAGAGTGACATCAGCGGTGGTGTCGATGCTGTCGGCTTTCAGGTTTTCGCCACCGAGGATCATGGACAGTGCCATGGAGAAACAGCCTGCGTGGGCAGCGCCGATCAATTCTTCAGGGTTGGTGCCTTTGCCGCCTTCAAAGCGAGCCTTGAAGCCGTACGGTGCTTCGCGCAGTACGCCAGTTTCAGTAGAGATGCTGCCGATACCGGTTTTGAGGTCACCTTCCCAATGGGCGGATGCTTTCTTGACGATGCTCATAATGTCTCCTGATGAAGGGCGTGCGAGAGATCGCACAGGAACAAGGAATCTGAGGATAGACGCTCGGGCAAAGTTCAACGGCAATAAAAATCCGATTATCACGCGCTGGGTATATCCGACAGAAATAGTAGGAAATTTCACCTCAGCCATTGAAACCTCGTCACATGGCCTTATCCTATAGCCTTAACGCAAATATTTAGGCTTAAGGCCGGCGAGCTCACTGCTTCACGTTGATTTGAGCCCGCCGCAAGCCCAAGAGGATATCAGTGACCTATGAAACGACTAGCCGATGTAAAGATTTCCGTGCTCGATCTGGTGCCGGTTCGTGAGGACAAAGGCCCGGCCGACTCGCTGCGCAAGTCTCTGGACCTTGCCCAGCACGCCGAGAAATGGGGCTACAACCGTTTCTGGGTCGCCGAGCACCACAACATGGACGGCATCGCCAGCTCCGCCACCTCGGTGTTGCTGGCCTATCTGGCAGGCGGCACTTCAACGATACGCGTCGGATCTGGTGGCGTGATGCTGCCTAACCATGCGCCTCTGGTGATTGCAGAACAGTTCGGCACTCTCGCCAGCTTGTATCCCGGCCGTATCGACCTCGGCCTGGGCCGTGCGCCGGGATCTGATCAGATGACCGCTCGCGCACTGCGGCGTGAGCGCTCCGGCAGTGCTGATGACTTCCCTGATGACGTTGCCGAGCTGATGGCCTACCTCGGCCCGCGCCAGCCTCATCAGCGGGTGGTTGCCGTGCCAGGCACTGACACCAATGTTCCGGTCTGGTTGCTGGGTTCGAGTCTTTTCAGTGCACAACTGGCTGGCGAACGTGGCCTGCCCTATGCATTTGCATCGCACTTTGCCCCGCGCTTCATGCACGAGGCGATTCGCGTTTACCGCAATCATTTCAAACCTTCCGCAACGCTGGACAAGCCCTACGTTATGTTGGGCGTGCCATTGTCTGCCGCCGACACCGATGAACGCGCGGACTATCTGGTGACGTCTGTGTACCAGCGGATCCTTGCGCTGATGCGCGGGCAGACACTGATGCAGCGCCCCCCGGTTGAGTCCATGAACGGATTGTGGCTGCCCCACGAGCGCGAAGCGGTGATGGACTTCCTGGGCCTTGCGATGGTGGGCGGTCCCGAGAAAATTCGCGCGCGGCTGGAAGTGCTGCTTGAGCAGACTGACGCCGATGAGCTGATTTTCACCTGCGATATGTATGAGCACGCAGACCGGTTGCGCTCTTACGAAATTCTCGCCCAGGTTGCGAAAGGCTAAGACTGCAGGAAGCGCAGGCGCTCACAGCTTTTTCATGGCTCATAAAAAACCGACGCAAACGCGTCGGTTTCAGTTTCAACAGCGGGCAATCAGCCGCGCTTGTACACGATTTCCTTGGAGCCGCCTTCACAGGTACCGACCACTTTACCGTCAGCAGCTGCGCCTTTATCGACGGCTTCCAGGGTGTACGAGGTGGCGCCATTCGCTTTGACCTTGGCGTCGATCTCAGCTTTCACATCATCACAAGACTTGCCAGCCGCCATGGTGGTGCCAGCAATACTCAACAAACCTACCGCCAAAATAAACTTCTTCATCGGTCACGCTCCCCTGTCAGGCCCAACTTCAAGCAAGAAAGGCCGCCTGATCAAGCGGCCCGATGACCCCGCATGCGCTTTGATTCAAAGACTGCGTGCGATGTTCAGCGAAGGTTATGGCACTCGGCCAGCTCAAAAGTTCAGCAGATCAGCTCTTGTCGATGCGGAAGCCGACTTTGAGTGTCACCTGAAAGTGCGCCACTTTGTTGTTCTCGATATGGCCGCGCGTTTCCAGCACCTCAAACCAGTCCATATGCCGAACGCTCTTACCCGCCTCAGCGAGTGCGTTGTTGATTGCATCTTCGACGGTGGTGGTCGACGAGCCGACCAGTTCGAGCATTTTGTAAGTGTGTTCAGACATGGCAGTTCTCCTGAAAAATTCTTCAATGGGAGCGTAGCATTGAACCAGCCCCCTACATCTGTGCCGAAAACCTCTCGATAAGTTCACAAGAAACGGTACCTCGACACTTTCACTGCACTTTCTCAGAACCCTGTAGTCCCAAACAACACACGCCATTCATCATTGCAGGAGAGTCATATCATGCCATTCACGTCATCCCGTAAAGCGTCGTTGCAAAGCATGGAAGCCGAGATCGAGAGCCTGCTCAAGTCGCTTGAGAGCTTAAAATCAGACGCTTCTGACGAGTCGCGCAAGACATTGAAAAACCTCAAAGCAAACGCCGAAAGCGCGCTGAGCCATTCGCGCAGCCTGCTGAGCGATGTCTACGAAGACGTCAAAGTGAAGACCCGTGAAACCAGCGTCGCCACCCGTGACTACGCACAAGAACATCCTTGGACTACAGCTGGTGTAGCTGTGGGCGCGGTTGGTCTGCTCGCCGCTTACCTGCTTTTCAAACGCGGCAACTGATTACGCCCGACCCTAACGTCCAAGCTCGCTTTTGAGCCACTGCGCCAATTGCTGAGCACGCCCGTCTGCGGCACGTTTGGGCACCCATAGCGCTAGCTGCGCCGGGGTTTCGCTGAAACCCCACGGCGCAGTCAGGCGTCCTGCCTTCAAATCATCGGCCACCAGCGGTTCAGGGGCGATGGCGATACCCAACCCTGCGACGGCGGCTTCCAGCAAGTAGTAAAGATGCTCGAATCCTTGTCCAAAATGTAGGGCGCCGGGGTCTATTCCGTTCTGCGTTGCCCAACTTGGCCAAGCCTGTGGGCGGGAAGTGGTCTGCAATAGGGATTGATCAAGCAACGCCTGCACAGGCGCATTGCTCAGTTGTTCGAAGCCGCTGAAGCGCGGGCTCATCACCGGCCCGATCCGCTCGCTCACCAACTCGAACACCTGCATGTCAGCAGGCCAGGGCGGCTCAGCAAAAACCAGCAATGCATCCAGTCCCGGACGCCGCGGATCCAGATCTCCTTCTCCCGCCGAAAGGTGCAGACGCAAGTCAGGCAGATCAGCATTCAGACGTCCCAGACGGGGAATGAACCAGCGCGCGAGCAGACTGCCCGAGCAACCCAGTACAAAAGGCGCGTCGTCGCTGCCTCTGGCCAGTTCGGCGCAGACACTGCGGAGTCGATCAAAGGCCTCACCGCTGGCGTCCCGCAGGCGAATGCCAGCATCTGTGAGTTTGAGGCCACGGCCATCTTTGCTGAACAAACTCACGCCGAGGTGTTCTTCGAGCACTTTCAGCTGTCGGCTGACAGCCCCATGGGTAACGTGCAGCTGCTCCGCTGCCTGACTGACACTGCTCAGACGAGCAGCGGCTTCAAAGGCACGCAGGGCATTAAGAGGGGGAAGGTCTCGGCTCATGATATCTGTGAGTTTTCCTGACAGGTTGCGCAGATCTTATCGGTTTTCATCGGGCGCGGGGCTGGTTAAAGTGTGTTCACTGCCTCAACTGGCAAACATTATTCGATACCCGGAGGTTCCATGAGCCAGACCCAGACTCAATATCGCACCGGTCCTGACGCTAAAGGCATGTTCGGCATGTTCGGCGGTCGTTACGTGGCTGAAACCCTGATGCCGCTGATTCTTGATCTGAATCGCGAATATGAAGCGGCCAAGATCGATCCTTCCTTCCTCAAGGATATGGCGTACTTTCAGCGCGACTACGTTGGCCGTCCAAACCCTCTGTATTTCGCTGAGCGCCTGACCGAACACTGCGGCGGCGCCAAGATCTACTTCAAGCGCGAAGAGCTCAACCACACCGGCGCGCACAAAATTAACAACTGCATCGGCCAGGTGCTGCTGGCGGTGCGCATGGGCAAAAAGCGCATCATCGCTGAGACTGGCGCGGGCATGCACGGCGTTGCCACTGCGACCGTGGCAGCACGGTTCGGCCTGAAATGTGTGATCTACATGGGCACCACCGACATTGATCGCCAACAGGCAAACGTGTATCGCATGCGCTTGCTGGGCGCTGAAATCATCCCCGTGGTTGCCGGCACCGGCACGCTCAAGGATGCGATGAACGAGGCATTGCGTGACTGGGTGACCAACGTCGACAGCACGTTCTACATGATCGGCACAGTTGCCGGCCCGCACCCTTATCCTGCGATGGTGCGTGATTTCCAGGCTGTTATCGGCAAGGAAACCCGCGAGCAGATGCTGGCTCAGGAAGGCCGTATGCCCGACTCACTGGTGGCGTGCGTCGGTGGCGGCTCCAACGCCATGGGCCTGTTCCACCCATTTCTTGATGACACCAGCGTTGAGATCATCGGCGTGGAAGCGGCCGGTCACGGCATCGCAACCGGTAAGCATGCCGCCAGCCTGAACGGCGGCGTACCGGGCGTGCTGCACGGCAATCGTACCTTCCTGCTGCAGGACGACGACGGGCAGATAACCGACGCCCATTCGATTTCTGCCGGTCTGGATTATCCGGGCATCGGCCCCGAGCACGCCTGGTTGCATGAGATCGGTCGCGTTCAGTACACCTCTGTTACCGACGACGAGGCCCTCGCTGCGTTCCATCAGTGCTGCCTGCTGGAAGGGATCATTCCCGCGCTGGAAACCGCGCACGCACTGGCCGAAGCGGTCAAACGCGCGCCTTCGCTGCCAAAGGATCACTTGATGGTGATCAACTTGTCTGGTCGCGGCGACAAGGACATGCAAACCGTGATGCATCACCTGGATCTGTCCAAGCAGGAGAAACACTGATGAGCCGCCTGCAAACACGCTTTGCTGAATTGAAACAACAGAACCGTGCTGCGCTGGTGACGTTCATCACCGGTGGCGATCCGGACTACGACACCTCGCTGGCGATCCTCAGGGGTCTGCCAAAACATGGCGCGGATGTCATCGAGCTGGGCATGCCGTTCACCGACCCGATGGCCGATGGTCCGGCCATCCAGCTGGCCAACATTCGTGCGCTGACCGCCAAGCAGAATCTGGCGAAAACACTGCAGATGGTCAGCGATTTTCGTGTCGAGGACAGCACTACGCCGCTGGTGCTGATGGGTTACTACAATCCGATTCATGCCTACGGCATCGAGCGATTCATCGCCGCCGCCAGTGAAGCGGGTGTGGACGGTCTTATCGTGGTCGATCTGCCTCCCGAGCATAACGATGAACTGTGCGAACCGGCGCAGGCCGCAGGTCTGGATTTCATCCGCCTGACCACGCCGACGACTGACGATGTACGGCTGCCGACGGTGCTCAATGGCAGCTCGGGTTTTGTGTACTACGTCTCCGTCGCTGGCGTGACCGGTGCTGGCGCTGCGACCACCGAGCACGTGAAAGAAGCGATCGAACGTCTGCGTCGTCATACAGATTTGCCGATCAGTGTCGGCTTTGGTATTCGTACTCCGGAGCAAGCGGCCGCCATCGCGCGGTTGGCAGACGGTGTGGTCGTCGGCTCGGCGCTGATCGATCAGATCGCTGGTGCCAAGTCTTCCGACGATGCAATTACCGGTGTGCTGACACTTTGCTCGGCGTTGTCTGAAGGCGTACGCAAGGCACGCATCAGCTGAAGGTAAAGTTTTTGATACAGAGGAATTCGGGCCTCTGAGCGCGCACTAAGCAGTACAGCAAAAGGGTTCAGGACCAGATTCTGAACCCTTTTTGCTGATCCGTATTTGTTCAGGAGCGCGCTACATGAAAGTGTCAAATCGTTTGATTGCGGGGCTGGGCATCGTGATGATCAGTGCAACTACGCTGGTAAATGCGGCCGGGCCTGATCAGCGTGACGATCACGATAATCGCGGGCCAGCTAACCACCAGGACCAAGGGCGGGGCAGTGATCGGGGCAACGGTCAGCCCGGCGGTAATGGACCAGGCAACAACCAGCCGCAGAATAACCAGCCGCACCCAGGCCAGCCTGGAAATGACCAGCGTGCAGACAACCGTGGCGGCGGTCGCCCGCCTGCAAATTTCGACGACGTGCGACGCCAGGTGTATGAACACCGCGAGGTAATCGGCCGAGGTCAGCCGCTACCGCCCAACGTGCGTATCGTGCGCGGTCATCCGCTGCCACGCGGCTACGGCAAGCGTCTGAACAGCCGGTCGTTGCAATACCTGCCGCGCTACGACGGCTATGAGTGGCGTCGTCTTGGCCCTGACGTTGTGCTGATCGCCATCGGCAGCGGGATCGTCTACGAAATCCTGGAAGGCGTTTTGAACTGAGTCCAGATCAGCGAGCGGGTTCGTTTGCTGAACAATATCGCTTTACGTTAGCGAAGGACTCAAGCGCCATACCCTCTAACGCCTGAACATACCTACATTCAGCTCACGCATCCCGCCCATCCAGATCGCGTGTTCGGTGTGATCCGCCAAGTCGTCTCCTGTGTCGGGGTGCGTGAACACCACCAGTCCGTTTCGGTTCATCGCCAGCCATAACATGACGTCGGCAAATTTCGAATGATCAAACGCCAGCTGGCAACTCCAGTCTGGATGCGGTCCGACCGGGCGCTCGTGTACACGGCCCATCTTCACGTCAAACCTGGCCGCAACGGTTTCGCACAACGCCCGAGCTTGCTCGATGGTTTGCGCGTCGAAATAAACGTGAGCGTGGTATCCCTCTACAACTGACATGGTGGCCCTCACTGTTTGAGTTGATTGAGCAGAGCGATGTGCGGGTGCATGCCGTCGCGCTACAGGTTTTCAAACTGCAATGGACGGTAAGGTTTTACCCACCAGCGAATCCCCGCTCAGTGACTGTTCACTTTTCAACCAATCAACGAACTGCTGAACGATCTGCACCCGCCGTTTGCGTTGAGGCAAGACCACGTAATAACCGTAAGCGGAAATGGCGGTGGCATTGATGGGTCGGCATAGCAGTCCTTGGTCCAGCAACGCATCCACCAGATGCCGCCAGCCAATCGCTACGCCTTGCCCGCCAATCGCAGCCTGGATCAGCAGCGTGTAATTATCGAAACGAAGCTGACCAGGCGCTGGCGCCTGAGGAATGTTCAGCGCACGAAAAACACCCGCCCAATCGAACCAATTGTTGCTGCCCTCTCCGCGCAGGTGCAACAACGCAAACTCCTTGAGCGCATCCACGGGCAAGGGCAGGGAACGCCCGGCGACCAGTTGAGGGCTGCACACCGGGAACACTTCCTCGCTGAACAGCCAGTGGCTTTCACCCTGCTTGAAGCGCCCGTCGCCGAACAATACCGCCACGTCGATATCGGCGCGCAGCATGCTGTGACTGCGCTCACTGGTGACTAGGCTCACGTCGACATCAGGGTTCTGTTTGTGGAAACGGTGCAGGCGGGGCATCAACCAATAGGCGGCGAACGCGAAGTCAGTGGCGACCTGCAGCACCTCATGCTGATGCTGCTGGGTGATGGCTATCAGTCCTGAGTCCATCGACTGCAAACCGGCCTGCACATGACTGAAAAGTATCTCGCCCGCATCGGTCAACTCAATGCCGCGGTAGATCCGGTCAAACAGACGCGTCGCCAGTTGCTCTTCAAGTCGCTTGATTTGCTGGCTGATAGCCGGTTGCGTGGTCCCAAGCTCAATCGCAGCAGCGGTAAAACTGCGCAGTCGTGCGGCGGCCTCGAAACCACGAAGCAGATCAATAGACATTTCGCCAAGCGATTCAAACATAAGCTGGGCTTATCCTAGGCATTGTCGTGTATGGGTTTTACACCAGCACTATAGGGTCGCATCCTCGTTCGCAGCAATCTCGCATAAATTTTCACGATGGAATGCCGCGAATACATGAAGCGCAAAAATATTCTTTTTATCATGGCCGATCAGATGGCCGCGCCGATGTTGCCGTTTTACGCCTCATCCCCAATCAAAATGCCCCACTTGAGCCGCCTCGCCGCTGAGGGCGTGGTGTTCGACGCCGCTTACTGCAACAGCCCCTTGTGTGCCCCGTCCCGCTTTACCTTGGTCAGCGGTCAGCTTCCGAGCAAGATCGGCGCCTACGATAACGCAGCCGATTTCCCGGCAGATATACCGACCTACGCCCACTACTTACGCAGCCTGGGTTACCACACGGCACTCTCAGGCAAGATGCATTTTTGTGGCCCCGATCAACTGCACGGCTACGAACAGCGTCTTACCAGCGATATCTACCCGGCTGACTACGGCTGGTCGGTCAATTGGGACGCGCCCGATGTGCGTCCGACCTGGTATCACAACATGTCGTCCGTGCTGCAAGCCGGACCGTGCGTGCGCACCAACCAGCTCGACTTCGATGAAGAGGTGGTATTCAAAGCGCAGCAGTACCTGTTTGACCATGTGCGCGAAGATGGTGACCAACCGTTCTGCCTGACGGTGTCGATGACGCACCCGCACGATCCCTACACCATTCCAAAAAGCTACTGGGATCTCTACAAGGACGAGGAGATTCCGCTGCCCGCGAAGGCGCCCGATCAAGCCGATCAGGACCCGCACTCCAAGCGCCTGATGAAGGTCTACGACCTGTGGGATAACCCCCTGCCGGACGACAAGATTCGTGACGCACGCCGCGCCTATTTCGGCGCGTGCAGCTATATCGATGACAACGTGGGGAAACTGCTCAAGACGCTTGAAGAAACGGGCCTGGCCGAAGACACGATCATCGTCTTCTCGGGTGATCACGGGGACATGCTCGGCGAGCGCGGGCTCTGGTACAAAATGCACTGGTTCGAGATGGCGGCACGCGTGCCGCTGCTGGTCTACGCTCCAGGCCAATTCAAGGCCGGACGCGTGAAAGCTGCGGTCTCAACCGCTGATTTGCTGCCAACGTTTGTCGAGATGGCCAAAGGCGAACTTGACCCTGGGTTACCGCTGGATGGTCGCTCGCTCATGCCGCATCTGCAGGGTGAAGCAGGGCACGACGAAGTGTTTGGCGAATACATGGCCGAAGGCACAATCGGCCCGCTGATGATGATTCGCCGCGGCGCCTACAAATTCATCTACTCGGAACAGGACCCATGTCTGCTATACGACGTGCATAACGATCCGAAAGAACAGGAAGAGCTGAGTCAGTCCGAAGCCCACCGCGACCTGTTCACTGCATTTTTGCTCGAAGCACGGGCCAAATGGGAGATACCGGCGATACACCATCAGGTGCTCGCCAGCCAGCGACGCCGACGGTTTGTCGCGCAATCGCTGGCAGTCGGCAAGCTGAAGAGTTGGGATCACCAGCCGCTGGTAGACGCCAGTCAGCAGTACATGCGCAACCATATCGATTTAGACGATCTGGAGCGCAAGGCCCGTTATCCACAACCTTGAACCCTGCCAAAACCTAGAAAATCAAAAAAGGGGCACACCATGAAGAAGTTATCCAAGGCGCTAGCGGTTGGGGTCATGAGTTTGAGCAGCGTTGTCGCATACGCGGCTGACCCGGCAAGTTGCAGCACGGTGAGAATGGCCGATCCGGGTTGGAGTGATATTGCTGCAACGAACGCTATCACCAGCTTTTTATTGGATGGCATGGGTTACAAGGCGAAGGTCGACACGCTGGCGGTACCGATTGCCTATGGGGGTCTCAAAGACGGGCAAATGGATGTTTTTCTGGGCAACTGGATGCCGGCTCAGCAGGGTTTCTATGACAAGTTCCTCGCCACTGGCGACGTGACGCAGTACAAGAAAAACCTCGAAGGCACCGAATTCACACTGGCCGTTCCGGATTACGTCTACGAAGCCGGCGTGCATGATTTCGCTGACCTCAACAAATTCGCCGACAAGTTTCACAAGAAGATCTACGGCATCGGCTCGGGAGCGCCGGCCAACGCATCGTTGCAGGAAATCATCAAGAACAACGAGTTCAGCCTGGGTGAGTGGAAGCTGGTTGAATCAAGCGAGCAGGCGATGCTTGCCGAAGTGCAGCGCAACGTGAAAAAGAAAGAGTTCGTGGTCTTCCTTGGCTGGACTCCACACCCGATGAACGTTCAGATAAAGGGCATGCATTACTTGAAGGGTGGCGAGAAATACTTCGGTGACACCGGCAGCGTCTTCACGGTGACCCGCAAAGGCTACGCCGAGGCCTGCCCGAATGTGGGCAAACTTCTGTCCAACCTGACGTTCACTCAGGACATGGAAAACACCATCATGAAAACCGTGGTGGACAACAAAGTCAGTAACGCAGATGCAGTGAAGACGTACCTCAAAGCCAATCCTGGCGTGCTGGACACTTGGCTTGAGGGCGTGAAAACCCTGGACGACAAAGACGCTCTGGCGGCAGTGAAAGCCAAGCTGTAATGCCATCGTAGCTGTCTATATCGGCGATCAACGCCATTCTGTAGAGCCAACTTGTTGGCGAGAAGCGCAATGCGGAGTGTCAGGCACACCGCCTCGCGAACACGTTCGCTCCTACAGATTCATCATTGCTGTGCCAGCAACCGCCTCAACTGCGCCAACACCGGCGCCGACTCAGGCCGCACACCGCGCCACTGGAAAAACGCTTCCGCTGCCTGCTCCACCAGCATTCCCAAGCCATCCACCGCCTGACCTGCTTGGTGGTCGGCGGCCCAACGGCAGAACGCCGTTGGCTCATTGCCGTACATCATGTCGTAGCAGAACGTTTTGCCCGGTTGAATGAGGCTCGACGAAATGGGCGGCAACTCCCCGGAAAGACTGGCCGACGTGGCGTTGATGATGATGTCCACCGGTTCTTCCAGCCAATCAAACCCGCTCGGAAATACCAGGCCCAGATCGGAAAACTCTTTCGCCAACTGCTCCGCTTTCTCGACCGTGCGGTTGGCAATGACGATGACTTCCGGCCGCTCGGCGAGCAACAGCTCAAGCGCTCCGCGTACCGCGCCGCCAGCACCCAATACCAGAATCCGTTTACCTTTGAGCGTCACCCCGTGATTGACCGTCAAATCCCGTACCAGCCCCGCGCCATCGGTGTTATCACCGAGGATGCTGCCATCGGGTTGCTTGATCAGCGTATTGACTGCGCCAGCGCGTTGAGCGCGCTCGGTCAGCTTGTCTGCCAGTCGAAATGCCTGCTCCTTGAACGGCACAGTGACGTTGGCGCCACGCCCATGCTGGAAGAAAGCCTTGGCGAACGCAGTGAAATCATCCAGCGGCGCCAACGAGGTGGTGTATTCGAGGGTCTCACCGGTCTGCTCGGCAAACAGGCGATGAATCAGCGGCGACTTGCTGTGGCCGATGGGGTTACCGAAAACAACGTACTGATCGCTCATTTACCTTGCGCCTCACCCAGCCAATCCCGGTCCTGCAAAAAGTAGTCAGTCAGGCGCGCCTCTTCGCTGCCCGGTACTGCCTTCCAGTCGTAACCCCAACGCACTTGGGGCGGAAGCGACATGAGGATCGACTCCGTACGCCCGCCCGACTGCAGGCCAAACAACGTGCCCCGGTCGTAAACCAGGTTGAATTCAACGTAGCGCCCACGCCGAAACTCCTGAAATTCGCGCTGTTGAGCGGTGTAAGCCGTCGCTTTGCGGCGCTGCACTATCGGCAGGTAAGCGTTGATGAACGCATCGCCAATGGCCCGGATGAACGCGAAGCTGGTGTCGAAATCCCACTCGTTCAGGTCATCGAAAAACAGGCCTCCCACGCCGCGCGGCTCGTTGCGGTGCTTGATGTGAAAGTAGGTATCGCACCACGCCTTGTAACGCGGATAAACATCAGCACCGAACGGCGCGCAGGCCTGTTCGGCTACCCGATGCCAGTGCACGCAATCCTCATCGACGCCGTAATAAGGCGTCAGGTCGAAGCCGCCGCCAAACCACCAGACGGGTTCCTCGCCTTCTTTTTCGGCGATGAAGAAACGCACATTGGCGTGGGCGGTCGGAACATGAGGATTGTGAGGATGCATGACCAGCGAAACGCCCAGCGCCTCGAAGCCTCGGCCGGCCAGCTCAGGACGATGCGCGCTGGCCGAGGGTGGCAGGCCTGCGCCGAAAACGTGGGAGAAATTCACCCCGCCTTTTTCAATCACTTCACCGTTTTCCAGCACACGGGTACGACCACCACCGCCTGCAGGCCGTGTCCAGGCATCTTCGACGAAACGTGCCTGTCCGTCTTCTTGCTCAAGGGCAGCGCAGATTCGGTCTTGAAGGTCCAGCAGGTAGGTTTTGACGGCGTCGGTACGGGTGGACATGGCGATACCTTCCTATCAGGCGCTTGAAACTGCAGCAATCGGCGACGGACCTGAAGATGGATGGCACACATCCACCGAGCCCGCAGCCCTTGTAAACACAAGCGCAGCGGCAAAATTGGCGCTTAGCATACCACCGCCCCAAGGGGTGTCGTAGTTGACGAGGATCAAGCGAAGGAGTCCGATAGAACCCTTTCGCACGTGTTGTTTCGACCATGATGGAGAAAGCAAATGGCAAAGCGTATCCAGTTCCATACCCACGGCGGCCCAGAAGTCCTTGAGTACGTCGACTTCGAGCCAGCAGCGCCCGGGCCCAAGGAAGTCCTTGTGCGCAACAAGGCGATTGGCGTCAATTTCATCGAAACGTATTTCCGCACAGGCCTTTATCCAACCCCATCCATGCCTTCCGGGCTCGGTAACGAAGGTGCCGGTTTGGTCGAAGCGGTGGGCAGCGAGGTCACTCACGTCAAGGTCGGGGATCGCGTGGCGTACGGCACAGGCCCATTGGGAAGTTATGCCGACGTGCATCTTATTCCAGAGGCCAATCTGGCAAAACTGCCGGACGACATCAGCTTCGAGCAGGCTGCAGCCGTGATGCTCAAAGGGCTGACGGTGCAGTACCTGTTTCGCCAAACCTACGAAATCCGGCCTGAAGAAATCATTCTGTTTCATGCCGCCGCTGGAGGTGTCGGCTCCATCGCCTGCCAGTGGGCGAATGCCTTGGGCGTCAAACTGATTGGCACGGTCAGCTCCGCGGAAAAAGCCGCGCACGCGAAAGCCTTAGGCGCGTGGGAGATCATCGATTACAGCAAGGAGGACGTGGCCAAGCGCGTATCTGAGTTGACCGATGGCAAGAAGGTCTCGGTGGTGTATGACGGCGTCGGCAAAGACACGTGGGAAACATCGCTCAATTGCCTGGAACTGCGCGGTTTGCTGGTGAGTTTCGGGAATGCATCCGGGCCGGTCTCGGGCGTAAACCTGCAAATACTGGCGCAGAAGGGCTCGCTGTATGTCACGCGTCCTACCCTGGGGTCTTACGCCAACACCCCGCAAGCACTCCAGGCGATGGCTGACGAAGTGTTCGCCATGGTCGCCAGCGGCAAGGTGAAGGTCGACAACATTCAGCAATACGCCCTGAAAGACGCAGGCAAGGCGCAGACCGAACTGTCCGCGCGGCGCACAATAGGGTCGATGATTCTGGTGCCTTAACGCGGGATTATCTGCAGGAGACGCCACGTCGCCAATGCGCCGCGCAAAGCTGGGGCTGCTATGCAACCCATCGCGGCCTCGCGCTGCTCGTGCGCTCCTACAGGGATTTGCGGCGATCTCGGGGTTTTCTGCTACCCCTGCCGGACGACGTTAGCCGTCACCAGATCCCGAATCACACTAGGATTGCGCCGACCGCCCAGGCTTCCGCCCAGCACCAGGTCCAATTGTTCATGGAAGTACTGCTCAACGCGAAGCCGGCTACGGGCGGCAGGGCGGCCGGTCGGGTTTGCCGACGTCGAGACCAGTGGCCCCGTCAGCGCGCATAGCTCACGCACCAACGGGTGATCGCTGACGCGCAACGCGACGGTTTCATGCCCGCCAGTAATCCAGTAAGGCAACAGATTCTGATGCGGCACCAGCCAAGTGTTCGGCCCAGGCCAAGTGCTTGCCATGCGGTCCAGCCACAGCTCTGGAAAGTCGTCGAACAGAAAGTCGAACTGACGAATGTTGTCGGCAATCAGAATCAGCCCTTTTTCCACTGGCCGTGCCTTGATGGCTAATAGGCGATAAACCGCCTCAGGATCCCAAGGATCGCAGCCCAGCCCCCAAACAGCCTCGGTTGGATAGGCAATCACCGCCCCGGCCCGGATTTCTCGTGCGGCTTGTTGCACTCGCCAACTGTTGACCATCGTGCTCTCTCCTAATAAAGCTGGCGGCCAGTTTAACCTCACGGCGCCCGGCCAAACCATCGTCCGGCTTCGCAGACGATGCCACCTTCCAGCTCAAGCTCCGTCAAGGCAACCAGTACCTTCGGCAATGGCCATCCGCTGCTGACAGCAAGCGCTTCGCTGGTCTGTGGCGCGGCGTGCAGCAAGGCAAGCAGCGGATGAGCAGAGGGCGTGGGTGAAGGCGCGACGGCATCATTGGACGGCGGCAGGGATTGCCAGCCGCGCAAGCCCTCCAGGATGTGATCGATGGTTTCCACCAGTGTCGCTCCGTCGCGTATCAACTGATGACAACCGCGCGCCCCAGGGTGGTGAATAGAGCCAGGTATCGCGTATACCTCCCGCCCTTGCTCAGCCGCCAGTCGCGCGGTGATCAACGAGCCGCTGGCGACACTGGCCTCCACAACCAACACGCCCAGAGACAGCCCGCTGATGATCCGATTGCGACGTGGAAAGTTGCTTGCATGAGGACCAGCATCCAATGGCAGCTCAGAGATCACAGCGCTGCCCTGGGCAACCATCGCCGCGGCCAGTTGCTTGTGCCGCTGTGGATAAAGTTTTTCGAGCCCCGTCCCGAGCACCCCAATTGTGGCACCGCCCACGTCGAGAGCACCCTGATGCGCAGCGCCATCGATTCCCAACGCCAAGCCACTGGTGATGACAAATCCAGCCCCCGCCAGACTACGAGCAAAAGCAGCAGCGGTATCCAGTCCAGGCCTGGATGCGCGCCGGCTTCCGACCATTCCAATCTGCGGACGCTCCAGCAAACTGCGATTGCCAGCGACAAAAAGTAGGGGAGGCGGATCGGGGATTTCTGCAAGCAGCGCGGGGTAATCCGGATCGTCCCACATCAGCAAATGCTGGCCGGGGCACTCTAACCAAGCCATTGCAGCACTGGCGCCATCACGTACATCAGGGTGGCGACGAGCGTCCGAAGCGGCCATCGGGATGCTTAATGCACGCCATGCTGAAGCGGGTGCGCTGAGCGCCGCCGATGCACCGCCGAAGACGTCGATGAGTCTGTGAAAGCGTTTTGGACCGATCTCCGGAAGCCGATGCAGACGCAAACGGGCTTCCAGCTCGGCAGGCGAGGAGTGGGGTTTTTCGAACAACGGCATAAGATCTTCCCTGATCTTCGGCCCACCCAGAGCGGATGGGCAACCTGTGGATAACTCTGTTGACAACAATTTAACAAGTGAAGCACAACGGCAGAAAAAAGCGTGTCAGACCTGAGACATAGCGTTACGGATTTCGCACTTTATCCATGACCGCCAACGATCTGGTCGCATGCAACACCAGTGCGTAGCTAAGGCGCTCGTACGTGCGGAAAACCATCAGTTCGCCCGCGCGCTCGTCAGGAATCTTGACGTCCTGACCGGACACGCGATCACGCACATGCTCACCCGTCTTGTAGATCGCAAGCACGTTGCCCTCGACCAGGCCGTCGCGCCGTCCGCGATCAAGGGTGACCACATCGAAAACCCCGATCTGGGTGACGCCGCGCGGTACATCAATGATCAAACCCTCAAGCGGTGTTGCCGGTGCGCTGGGCATGAACGTTGAGTTGATGGCGTGCTCTTCGCTGACGAACAGCCGGTCGCCAAGACGCACCTCTTGGGTCGAGCGTTGCAACTGCAACGTCGCGATATCGCCTTCGCTGGCGACGATCTCACCACCACCGATTTCGTCTGCGTTGATCCCCAAAACCTCTTGGGTATTGGGATCGATATAGGTTTTGCCCTGACGGAAGATGCCGTAGCCCACATGTTCCTGATCGAAGTAGCCACGGGCATAGATGCGATCACCGATGCCGCTCAGCACGCGCTCGCCATTGCCAGCCACGATGTAAGGCGCGGCATCGAACTGCTCGGGTGTATCCATGATCCGGTTTTTAAGGAGAAACGCATTGATTGCCCCGAGCGGAATGCTCGGAATGGCTTCGGCCACCGGGCTGCTGCGGACCCTGGGCGATAATTTGATGGTGCCGCGGGACTCTGCGCGGTTGAGTGTGATTCTCGGCTGGCCATCGATGTAGGTCAGCGTCAGCACGTCACCTGGATAAATCAGGTCAGGGTCGTGAACCTGTGGATTGGCTCGCCAGATCTCCGGCCATTTCCACGGCTGACTGAGAAACTTGCCAGAAATGTCCCAAAGCGTGTCGCCGGTGACAACGGTGTAACGCTCCGGATGACCTTCCTTTAACTGTACTTGCGCCTGAACAAGGCCTGTCGCGGCCAACAGCAGCAGGGCGAGTAGTGATTTCCTCATGCGGTGAATCCCTTTATCATGTTGGCTTCGCGTAAATCATGGAGTCTTGCGAGACTTCTTTTTTACCAGTGCTGCCCGCTTGCGACGTCCCAAGCCTAGCAGTCGATTTTGACTTTACCCTACAAGTGCAGCGCTTACGTATATGGCCATTTTAAACATCCTCGAATTTCCAGACTCGCGCCTTCGCACCATCGCTAAACCGGTGGCAGTGGTCGACGACGGCGTTCGCCAGTTGGTCGACGACATGTTTGAAACCATGTATGAGGCGCCTGGCATCGGTCTTGCGGCGACGCAAGTCAACGTACACCAGCGCATCGTGGTCATGGACCTGAGCGAAGACCGCAGCGATCCGCGAGTCTTCATCAACCCCGAGTTCGAAACCCTGACTGACGAGATGGAACAGTATCAGGAAGGCTGCCTTTCGGTGCCGGGCTTCTATGAGAATGTAGATCGGCCGCAGAGAATAAAAATCAAGGCCCTCGACCGTGATGGTCAACCTTATGAGCTCATCGCCGAAGGCCTGCTTGCGGTGTGCATCCAGCATGAATGCGATCACTTGAACGGCAAGCTGTTCGTCGACTACTTGTCCAATCTCAAGCGGGACCGGATCAAGAAAAAGCTCGAAAAACTGCACAAGCAGAACGCTTGATTCAGTATTCGACGCGCCATCTGTAGGAGCGCGGTTGCCCGCGATGACGGTATATAAGGCAAATAATTTGTCTTTTAAAAACCGTCACGCTGGCAACCGCGCTCCTGTTGTTCATATTCATCAACGAGAAGCCCATGACTGAGCCATTGCGCATCGTCTTTGCCGGCACCCCCGAATTTGCTGCCGAGCACTTGAAAGCCCTGCTCGACAGTCCATACGAAGTGATCGCGGTCTATACCCAGCCGGATCGTCCGGCGGGTCGTGGACAAAAGCTGATGCCAAGCCCGGTCAAACACCTCGCGCAGCAACACGCTATCCCGGTGCTGCAACCGCCGACCTTGCGCGACGCGGCGGCTCAATCTGAACTTGCCGCACTCAAGCCGGACCTGCTGGTGGTCGTTGCCTACGGCCTGATCCTGCCGCAAGTGGTGCTGGATATTCCGCGCCTGGGTTGCATCAACAGCCACGCCTCCCTGCTACCACGCTGGCGCGGAGCAGCGCCGATTCAACGCGCCGTCGAAGCCGGCGATACCGAAAGCGGCGTCACCGTGATGCGTATGGAGGCCGGTCTCGATACCGGCCCGATGTTGCTGAAGGTCAGCACGCCGATCACAGGCGAAGACACCGGCGGCACGCTTCATGATCGTCTGGCCGAAATGGGCCCGCCTGCCGTGTTACAGGCCATCGCGGGGCTGGCTGCCGGTACGCTGACCGATGAGGTGCAGGACGACACTCTCGCCACCTACGCCCACAAGCTCAATAAAGATGAAGCGCGTATCGACTGGAGCCGCCCGGCCCTTGAGCTTGAGCGCCTGGTCCGGGCTTTCAATCCATGGCCTGTTTGTCACAGCACGCTGAGCGGTGAAGTGCTCAAAGTGCTGGCCGCACATATAGCCGAAGGGCAGGGCGAGCCGGGGACAATCCTCAGCGCGACCAAAGACGGGCTGATCGTCGCCTGTGGGCAAAACGCTTTGCGCCTGACACGCCTCCAGCTGCCGGGCGGCAAGCCGTTGAACTTCACTGATCTGTTTAACAGCCGCCGCGAGAAATTCGCCACCGGCATCGTGCTTGGCCAATCGGTAGACACCCAATGAACCCGCGCCTCGCCGCCGCCAAAGCCCTCGCCGCCGTGCTTAGCGGCAAGGCTTCGCTCAACAGCTCTCTGCCAACGCAACTGGACAAGGTCGAGGACCGCGATCGCGGGCTGACCCAAGACCTCGCATTTGGTACTGCGCGCTGGGAGCCGAGGCTCGCCGCGCTGGCGGCCAAACTGTTGCAAAAGCCTTTCAAGGCTGCCGACAACGACGTTCAGGCTTTACTCCTGGTGGGCTTGTATCAACTGTTCTATTCACGCATCCCCGCCCACGCCGCCATCGGTGAAACGGTCGGTTGCGCGGACAAACTCAAGAAGCCTTGGGCCAAGGCGTTACTCAATGCGGTGCTGCGTCGGGCCCAACGTGAAGGCGAGGCATTGCTGACCGAGCTTGAACACGACCCCGTGGTCCGCACTGCGCACCCGCGCTGGCTGCAAAAGGCGCTGAAAGCAGCGTGGCCCGACCACTGGGAAGCCATTTGCGCCGCCAACAACGCACATCCGCCGATGATCCTGCGGGTCAATCGTCGTCACAAGACTCGCGATCACTACCTGCAACTGCTGCTGGACGCCGGCATTGAGGCGCGCGCGACCACGTTCAGTCAGGACGGTATCGTCTTGATTGAGCCGACCGACGTGCGTGGCCTGCCCGGGTTCGCCGAGGGCTGGATCAGCGTCCAGGACGAGGCCGCTCAACTGGCAGCCGACTTGCTGGAGCTGGCGCCCGGACAACGCGTGCTCGATGCCTGTTGCGCGCCGGGCGGTAAGACCTGTCACTTGTTGGAGGTGCAGCAGGAGCTGGCGGGCGTGGTGGCGGTGGACCTCGAAGCCAAACGCATGGTGCGGGTGAAAGAGAACCTGGACCGTCTTGGGCTAACCGCAGAGCTGATTGCTGCCGATGCCCGTGCAACAGATCAGTGGTGGGACGGAAAGCCGTTTCAACGGATTTTGCTGGACGCGCCGTGCTCGGCAACAGGTGTCATCCGACGTCATCCAGACATCAAGCTGACGCGCCAGGCGGACGACATCCCTGCGCTCGCCGCACTGCAAGGCCAATTGCTTGATGCCCTGTGGCCGACACTGCAAGTGGGCGGTATTTTGTTGTATGCGACGTGCTCTACGTTGCCGAGCGAGAACACTGAGGTCATCGAAGCATTTCTCGCACGCACCTCAGGCGCGCGGGAGCTGGACATCGCAGGGCAAAACGGCAATACGGCGCCGGGGCTGAAACAGCCCCACGGTCGCCAGTTGTTGGCGCAGGAAGGCGGCCACGACGGGTTTTACTACGCCAAACTGATCAAAATCGCGGCGACGCTCTGACGCTGACAATGGAAATGTGAGAGGGCGCTTGCTCGCGATAAGGCAGTACAGACGCTGAAGCCATCGCGACTGTTCAGGAATCTCGCGAGCAAGCGCCCTCCCACAGACTCCGTTGGTGCACCGATCTGCACGCTCAGGTCTCCATAGGATTGTTTCAAGGAGTGAAGGATTGAAAATCATCATTCTCGGCGCAGGGCAGGTGGGCGGCACGCTGGCCGAGCACTTGGCCAGTGAGGCCAACGACATCACGGTGGTCGACACCGATGGTGATCGTCTTCGTGACCTGGGCGACAAGCTGGACATCCGTACCGTTCAGGGTCGCGGTTCGTTTCCCAATGTTCTGCGTCAGGCCGGTGCTGATGATGCCGATATGCTGGTTGCCGTCACGAGCAGTGACGAGACCAACATGATCGCCTGCCAGGTCGCCTACACCTTGTTTCACACGCCGACCAAGATCGCCCGCATCCGCGAATCCGCGTATCTGACGCGCGCGGGCCTGTTCGATAACGACGCCATCCCGGTGGACGTCCTTATAAGCCCGGAACAAGTCGTCACCAACTACATCAAGCGCCTGATCGAATACCCCGGCGCCCTCCAGGTGATTGATTTCGCCGGAGGCAAAGTGCAACTGGTGGCGGTCAAGGCGTACTACGGTGGGCCACTGGTGGGTCAGCAGTTGCGTCAGTTGCGTGAACACATGCCCAGTGTAGACACGCGAGTCGCGGCGATTTTCCGACGTGACCGTCCGATTATTCCGCAGGGCGACACGGTTATCGAAGCGGATGACGAGGTCTTCTTCATCGCCGCCAAGGCGCATATTCGCGCAGTGATGGGTGAAATGCGCCAGCTGGACGAGCGCTACAAACGCATCATCATCGCCGGCGGTGGACACATTGGTGAGCGGTTGGCGGAAGCCATCGAAAACCGCTATCAGGTCAAGATCATCGAGATGAACCCGGCTCGCTGCCGTTACCTGTCCGACACGCTGGACAATACCGTCGTCCTGCAAGGCAGCGCCTCTGATCGCGACCTGCTGGTCGAGGAGAATATCGACAACGCCGACCTGTTTCTGGCGCTGACCAATGACGACGAGGCCAACATCATGTCGTCATTACTCGCCAAGCGACTGGGCGCCAAGAAGGTCATGACGATCATCAACAACGCGGCATATGTGGACCTGATACAAGGCGGAGAGATCGACATTGCGATCAGCCCCCAATTGGCGACGATTGGCACATTGCTGGCTCACGTGCGCCGTGGCGACATCGCGAGCGTGCATTCGCTGCGGCGCGGCGCGGCAGAAGCGATTGAAATCGTGGCGCACGGCGACGCGAAATCCAGCAAGGTAATTGGTCGTGCCATTCGCGACATCGACTTGCCCTCAGGAACCACGATTGGAGCGATTACCCGGGGCGAGGATGTACTGATTGCCCACGATGCGACGGTCATTGAGTCAGGCGATCACGTCGTCATGTTTCTTGTGGATAAAAAATACATTCGCGATGTGGAGCGGCTGTTCCAGATGGGCTTGAGTTTCTTCTGAGCGCCCACGTACCGGGGCGCTTCTACAGGCCTGACTCAGTACCAGCGGGCCTCACCGGCGGGGCGTTTCTTGAAGCGCTTCATGGTCCACATGTACTGGCTCGGATAAGTCCGCACGTACTTCTCAACCACCTTGCTCATGGCCGCAGCGGAGGTTTGCGTGTCGGTGCTGTACATATCTTCCGGTGCGGCTTCGAGCACCACTTTGTAGCCAGAGCCGTCCTCAAGCCGCATCGCGTGCAGGAACACCCCAACCGCCTTGCCACCCGCCAGCATGTTTGGCACGAACTTGCTGGTCAGTGCCACCGTCCCGCAGAACGGTACGAAAATGCCTGCCGATTCCGCTGGCTCCGGGTCAGCCGGGATACCCACCGAACCACCTTTGCGCACTTCCTTTATAACGCTGAGGATGCCTTCCTTGGTTGAGGCCGCCACGCGGTTACCCAACTGCACACGCTGTTTGCGCAACAAATCGTCCACCGCCTTGAGCTTGGGCGGACGGTAGAAAATGATCGGTTTGCACTGGCTGCAATAGAAGTGATTGAGCACCTCCCAGTTACCCAAGTGGCTGGTGATGCCGACTACGCCCTTGCCGGACGCCAACGCGTCGGTGAGGACTTCGAGACCTTCGACTTCGCGTACCAGATCGATTGATTTCTGAGCGGGCCAGATCCAGGCACAAGCGCTCTCGGTCAGGGTCTTGCCGATGTCCATCAGGCTGCGGCCAACCAGTGCTTCCAGCTCCTGGGGATTGAGCTCGGGAAAGCATTTGGAAAGATTGATACGTGCCACTTCACGCGAACGGTTGGGCAACTTCCACATTAACCAGCCGATGGCAGTGCCGACCGTTTGCACAGCGCGCCAGGGCAACAGGGCAAACAACCGTAACGCCCCGACCATCATGGCGCCTTTGAACTTATCCACAGATCACTCCTGAATCAATGAGGCGGGCATTGTAACCATCAGCGGGCCAACGCTGCGTACTGATCACAATCGACGGTGTGGTCCATAACCATTCCGGTGGCCTGCATGTAGGCGTAGCAAATGGTTGGACCGACGAAGGTGAAGCCTGCTTTTTTCAGCGCCTTGCTCATGGCTTCGGCCTCCGGGGTGATGGCCGGAACCTGGGTGCGGTCCTTGAAATGATTGATCCTGGGCTTACCGCCCACAAAGGACCAGACGAACGCGACTGGGTCTTCAAGCTTGAGCCAGGCTTGGGCATTGCGGCGCGCCGCGTTGAGCTTGAGTCGATTGCGCACGATGCCGGGCTCGAGCATCAGCGCTTCAATCTCTGCATCGGTCATCTGCGCCAAGCGTTGCACGTCAAAGCCGAACATGACTTCTCGGTAACGGGCGCGTTTCTTTAAAATCGTGATCCACGACAAACCGGCCTGGAACCCTTCGAGCAACAGGAACTCGAAGAGCATCTGCGCATCGCGCAACGGCACGCCCCACTCTTGATCGTGATAGGCCATATAAAGAGGGTCTTCGTTGCACCAAAAGCAGCGTGGCATAGGGCTCCAAGGGTGGAGGCGCGGTCGAATCGGGTATACTCCCGCTCTTTAAATCGCAGCCCCCCAGTACAGGTGAATTTCGTGAGCCAGCCTACGCCAGCCGTGCGTACCTTCCAAGACTTGATCCTCGCCCTCCAGCAATACTGGGCTGAGCAAGGTTGTGTGGTCCTTCAGCCCTACGATATGGAAGTGGGCGCCGGTACTTTCCACACTGCCACGTTTCTGCGCGCCATCGGCCCGGAAACCTGGAACGCCGCTTATGTGCAGCCCAGTCGCCGCCCGACTGACGGCCGCTACGGCGAAAACCCGAACCGTCTGCAGCACTATTACCAGTTTCAGGTGGTTCTCAAGCCCAATCCGGACAACTTCCAGGAGCTGTACCTCGGTTCCCTGAAACACGTCGGCCTCGACCCGCTCGTGCACGATGTTCGCTTCGTCGAAGACAATTGGGAATCGCCAACGCTCGGCGCCTGGGGCATGGGCTGGGAAATCTGGCTCAACGGCATGGAAGTGTCGCAGTTCACCTACTTCCAGCAAGCAGGCGGCATCGAGTGCTACCCGGTCACCGGCGAGATCACATACGGTCTCGAACGCCTTGCGATGTACCTGCAAAACGTCGACTCGGTGTACGACCTGGTCTGGGCCGATGGCCCGTTCGGTCGTGTGACCTACGGCGATGTGTTCCATCAGAACGAAGTCGAACAATCGACCTACAACTTCGAGCAGGCCAACGTCGAAAAACTCTTCGAGATGTTCGACTTCTATGAAAGCGAAGCCAAACGCCTGATCGAACTGGATCAGCCGTTACCGCTGCCGAGCTATGAAATGGTCCTCAAGGCTTCTCACACCTTCAACTTGCTGGACGCACGTCGCGCTATTTCCGTGACTGCGCGTCAGCAATACATCCTGCGCGTGCGTACCCTGGCCCGCTCCGTGGCCCAGGCTTACCTGATGGCCCGGGCCAAGCTTGGCTTCCCGATGGCGCCCCCTGATCTACGTGATGAAGTGTTGGCTAAGCTGGAGGCTGCGCAATGAGTGCTCAAGATTTCCTGGTCGAACTGGGCACCGAGGAACTCCCACCCAAAGCGCTGAGCGTGCTGGGCGATGCGTTTCTGGCCGGTATCGAAAAAGGTTTGCAGGCCGCAGGACTCACCTACAGCGCCAAACAGGTGTACGCCGCGCCTCGGCGCCTGGCGGTGCTGATCACCGAACTGGCCACCCAGCAACCTGATCGCAGCGTGAACCTGGACGGCCCGCCGCTGCAGGCCGCTTTTGACGCTGAAGGCAAACCGACTCAAGCCGCATTGGGGTTCGCCAAGAAGTGTGGCGTTGATCTGAGTGAAATCGATCAGAGCGGCCCAAAGCTGCGTTACAGCCAAAGCATCGCAGGTAAATCCACTGCCAGCCTGTTGCCAACCATCGTTGAAGACTCCCTGAACGATTTGCCGATTCCCAAGCGCATGCGCTGGGGTGCCCGCAAGGAAGAGTTCGTGCGGCCAACCCAGTGGCTGGTCATGCTTTTCGGCGAGCAGGTTATCGACTGCACGATCCTTGCCCAGACCTCGGGCCGTGAATCACGCGGGCATCGCTTCCACCATCCGGAAAGCGTGCGCATCACCTCGCCGGCCAGCTACATCAGCGACCTGCGTGCAGCCCACGTACTGGCCGATTTCAACGAGCGCCGCCAACTGATCAGCAAGCGTATCGGAGAGCTAGCGACCCAGTACGAAGGTACCGCCATTGTTCCGCCAAGCCTGCTTGATGAAGTCACCGCGCTGGTTGAATGGCCCGTGCCGCTGGTGTGCTCGTTTGAGGAGCGCTTCCTGGACGTGCCGCAGGAAGCGCTGATTATCACCATGCAGGACAACCAGAAATACTTCTGCCTGCTGGACGCCGATGGCAAGTTGCTGCCGCGCTTCATTACAGTGGCCAACATCGAAAGCAAGGATCCTTCGCAGATCGTGCTGGGCAACGAAAAAGTCGTTCGTCCGCGTCTGACCGATGCTGAGTTCTTCTACAAGCAGGACAAAAAACAAAAGCTCGAAACCTTCAACCAGCGTCTGCAGAACGTCGTGTTTCAAGCGCAACTGGGTACGGTGTTCGACAAGGCAGAGCGAGTCTCCAAACTCGCCGCATTCATTGCGCCACGTATTGGCGGCGACGCCCAGCGCGCTGCGCGTGCGGGCCTGCTGTCCAAGTGCGACCTGGCCACCGAAATGGTCGGCGAATTCCCGGAAATGCAGGGTATAGCGGGCTATTACTACGCATTGGCCGATGGCGAGCAAGAAGACGTCGCACTGGCGCTCAACGAGCAATACATGCCACGTGGTGCGGGTGCTGAACTGCCCACCACGCTGACTGGCGCTGCGGTTGCCATCGCTGACAAGCTCGACACGCTGGTCGGCATTTTCGGCATCGGCATGTTGCCCACCGGCAGCAAAGACCCGTACGCACTGCGCCGCGCAGCGCTGGGTATCCTGCGTATTCTGATCGAGAAAAAGCTCGACCTGGACCTGATCAAGACGGTGCAATTTGCCGTCGCTCAGTTCGGCACCAAGATCAAACCAGCCGGTTTGCCGGAGCAGGTATTGGAGTTCATCTTCGACCGCCTGCGTGCGCGTTATGAAGACGAAGGTGTCGACGTGTCCGTGTATTTATCGGTCCGCGCGCTGCAACCGGCGTCTGCACTGGACTTCGATCAGCGGGTGCAGGCGGTTCAAGCGTTCCGGAAACTGCCTGAAGCAGCAGCACTGGCGGCGGTGAACAAACGCGTATCGAACCTGTTGGGTAAAGCGGAGGGCAGTATCGCTCACACAGTCGAGCCCAAATACTTCGATAATGCCAACGAGTTCTCGCTGTATTCGGCCATTCAGCAAGCAGACCAGGCTGTACAGCCAATGGCAGCAGGGCGCCAGTACACCGAATCGCTTGCACGACTGGCGGCATTGCGTGAGCCGGTGGATGCGTTTTTTGAAGCGGTGATGGTCAATGCAGAAGACGCCAGCGTGCGCGCTAACCGTTATGCGTTGTTGGCGCGTCTGCGGGGACTGTTTCTGGGCGTTGCCGACATCTCATTGTTGAGCTGATAGCGGGAGAGCGAGAGTGAAGCTGCTGATTCTCGACCGGGACGGGGTGATCAACCAAGACTCCGACGCCTACATCAAGTCGGTGGAGGAGTGGATTCCGATTCCCGGGTCGATTGAGGCAATCGCGCAACTGAGCAAGGCCGGCTGGACGGTGGCAATCGCCACCAACCAGTCCGGCATCGCTCGTGGCTATTACGACATGGCAACCCTGGACGCGATGCATGCGCGGTTACGCTCATTGGTTGCGGAGCAGGGCGGCGAAGTCGGGCTGATCGTATATTGCCCTCATGGCCCGGACGAGAACTGCGCTTGCCGCAAACCCAAGCCCGGCATGCTGAACACCATCGCCAACCATTACGCTGCGGATTTGCGCGGCATGTGGTTTGTGGGGGACAGCAAGGGTGACCTGGAGGCGGCGCAGGCCGTCGATTCACAACCCGTTCTTGTATTGACGGGTAAAGGCCAGAAAACGCGAAGCACTTCAGTGCCCGCCAACACGCTGGTTTTCGATGATCTGGCGGCGGTTGCCGCAGAACTTATTCACACTCACGCATCGCAAAATGGCTAGCCGGTCATTCAACGGTGCGCAAGATCCGGGCGACGCCCGTACGGTAAACGCTGCTATGTCGATGATGCGGGCAATCAGGCTGTTCTTCTTCTACCTGCTGCTGGGCAGTACCGCTCTACTGTGGTGCTCGCTGAGCTTTTTCGTCGCGCCTTTCATGTCTTTCCCCGCTCGTTATCGCTTCATCAATGTGTATTGGTGCCGCTGCGCGCTATGGCTGACGCGGGTCATGCTCAATATCAACGTTCAAATCACCGGTCAGGAAAACGTTCCGAAAACACCTTGTGTGATCGTGTCCAACCACCAGAGCACGTGGGAGACGTTTTTTCTGTCGGCGCACTTTCAACCCTTGAGCCAGGTGCTCAAGCGCGAGCTGTTGTACGTGCCGTTCTTTGGTTGGGCGATGGCGATGTTGCGACCGATTGCGATCAATCGCGATAACCCCAAGGCTGCGCTCAAAGAGGTCGCCAAGAAAGGTGATGAGTTATTGAGGGACGGTGTCTGGGTGCTGATATTTCCTGAGGGCACGCGCGTCCCTTACGGCCAGATCGGAAAGTTTTCACGAAGCGGGTCGGCACTGGCCGTGAATGCCGAGCTGCCGGTCCTGCCGGTGGCGCATAACGCCGGCAAGTTCTGGCCTAAGGAAGGATGGGGCAAAAAGGCGGGGACGATTCAGGTCGTCATCGGTGAACCCATGTACGCAGAGGGCACCGGACCTCGGGCAATCGCCGCGCTGAATGATCGTGTTGCCGCATGGAATGAGGCCACACAGAAGGCTCTGGGCTCGGCTGCGATGCCCGTCACTATTCCAGAAAAAGCACCCGTGTAATTTTGTGGATAACCTGTGCACGATTTTCGTAAAAAAAACGATAAATCGTGCTAATCCCCTAATTTTATTACTTATTTCCTAAAGCACTTAACGGACCAAAAACGTGCATAAGTTTTTTGGTCCGTCAAATTCAAGTGCTTGATAAGCGCTACGAATGAAGGGCTTGAGCCCTCGCTTATCTGGGGGGTGTCAGTCAAGTAACGGCGCCAGCTGTTCGCGATATCCACAGATTGCAAAGTGCTGCCATCCCTACCAATACCAGTCCACCCATTGCCGCCGCGACGAAGCCGGAACCAGGCGATACGCTGTCGATCGCCAATCCTACAAGCGGCGTGGCCATGGTCTGACCAATCCTGTATGCCGAATCCTGAAGCCCCATCGCTTCGCCACGCACCGTCGACGGAGCCAGGTTGGCTACGGTTTCCGAGCCCGCAGCGAGTGTAGGCGTACATAGCAGGTTGGTCGGGAGCAGCGCGATCATCAGAATCCACCAGGTCTGATCGAACAGCGCCACGGGCAACAACAGAAAGCTCATCCCGAATGCCAGCGACGCCTGCGAGAGAGAGCGGTGAACGATCCCGTGTACGAAACCACCAGCAATCGAGGCCACCGACATTGCGGCGATGACATAGCCAGTGAAGCCGAGCTGACCGTTTTCCCGCAGGACGGCGATCAACGCCAGTTCAGTCCCCGACAAAACGAACAACGCGCCTGCGCTGACGAACAACGCTGATACCAATCGCCCTGACATCCATGTCTTCAGAGCCGGCCT
The DNA here is from genome assembly GCF_026810445.1 of Pseudomonas sp. BSw22131. Taxonomy (NCBI): domain Bacteria; kingdom Pseudomonadati; phylum Pseudomonadota; class Gammaproteobacteria; order Pseudomonadales; family Pseudomonadaceae; genus Pseudomonas; species Pseudomonas huanghezhanensis. The sequence continues at coordinate 5,723,175 of NZ_CP113949.1, forward strand.
TACGGGTTTGGCCACTGCCGCGATTTCTTCAGGGCTGCGGGTGGGCCAGTTGAGCCGGTAAAGCACGATGTAAGAAAGCGCTCGCCATAAGCCAATCCCTGCCAGCGTCGCGGTGGGGGAATACAAGGTGATCAGCAAAATACCCACGGTCGGGCCGATGACGAACGACAGCTCCATCAGCATCATGTTGAGCGAGTACGCCGGACGCCTGCGATCTTCTGGCACAAGGCTGGCAACGAATTGTCTGGCGAGCGACCCGGTGGGCACCGTAAAAACCGAGGCCAGAAACGCCAGCCCGATAAACGCAAGAAACGGCACGAACGGCAGCAAGGCCCAGGCAATCGTCGATAACGTCCCGCATACAACGACGACGGGGCGTAGCCCATGCTTGTCAATCATGCGTCCGAGCACCGGAGAGCCAATCGCAAAGCCCAGCGCGGTGGCCGTGCCGACAACGCCTGCATCGAAGTAGCCGCGACCCAGGTCGGTCAGTACATGCAAGGTCAGCGTCAGGCTCATGATGGTCAGCGGCAGACCCGCGACGAACATGAACAGGATGGCGGGGAGCACCCTCGGCAGCTCTAGCACTTTCCGGTATTTGTACAACGACATCCTGACACAGCTCCCTGAGTTGAAAACGCTCCTGACCAGAGACTCGATTATTGCCTTGGCTGCAGCATTAAAGCGACCAGCGCAGTCCACCCGGTCTGATGCGATGCGCCTAAACCCCGCCCATTCTCCCCATGGAAATATTCGTGGAACAGCACCAGATCGCGACTTTGCGGGTCAACCTGAAGCTGTGGATAACCTGACATCGAAGGGCGTTTACCCGTGTGATCCAGTAGGAACAACCGGCAAATCCTCGCGCTGATCCCATCAGCCACTTCATCCAGAGACGCCAGGTATCCCGAGCCGGTCGGGAATTCCACCGAAAAATTCTCGCCGTAGTAACGATGAAACTCGCGCAGGGATTCGATCAGCATGTAGTTGAGCGGCATCCAGGTTGGGCCCCGCCAGTTGGAGTTTCCCCCAAACAGTCTGGATTCTGACTCCGCCGGTTCGTAATCCGCACAGAGCGTGTCGCCATTTACGCGCATGCTGAACGGCTGCGCTGCGTAGGCCTTGGACAGTGAGCGGATTCCGAAGTCGGAGAGAAACTCTCGTTCGTCGAGCATACGTTTGAGTAAATCCTTGGTTCGCTGACCTCGGAGCAGCGCCAGAAGCAAGCGGTTACCTTTGCCTGGCTCGGTCCAGCGCGAGACCAGCAGCGCAAGGTCCGGACGATGGTGCAAGAAGCCAAGCAGCCGCTCTTTCAAGCCTTTGAGCCCTTCGTGCTCGCGCTGTTCAAGCACCCGCACCGCGAACAGCGGTATGAGGCCAACAATGGATCGCAAACGCATCGGCTCGCTGGCGCCATCCGGACGGTGCAGGACGTCGTAAAAGAACCCATCCTGGTCATCCCAAAGGCCGTCAGTGCCGCTGCCGACCTGGCTGATCGCGCCCGCGATATAGAGGAAGTGTTCGAAGAATTTGACCGAAATATCAACATAAACTTCGTTGCGTTTGGCCAACTCCAGCGCGATGCGCATCAGATCCAGCGCATAACTTGCGACCCACGCGGTGCCATCAGCCTGATCGAGTTGGTAACCCGGCGCCATGGCTGCGGACCGGTCGAACAGTGCGATGTTATCAAGACCCAGAAACCCGCCCTGGAAAATGTTATGGCCTTCGGCGTCCTTGCGATTGACCCATCAGGAAAAATTCAGCAGCAGCTTGTGGAAAATTCGCTCAAGGAAGTCGGCATCACCTTCGCCTTTTAACGCCTTTTCCATCTGGTAGACCCGCCAACTCGCCCAGGCATGCACCGGCGGATTGGCGTCGTCGAAGCGCCATTCGTAGGCGGGCAACTGACCATTGGGGTGCATGAAGCGATCCTTCACCAGCAATAACAACTGGTCCTTGGCGAAGTCTGGATCGATGAGCGCAAACGCCACCGCCTGAAACGCCAGATCCCAAGACGCGTACCACAGGTATTCCCACTTGTCTGGCATGGACACAATGTCGAAATTGCACAGGTGCTGCCATTGGCTGTTGCGAATTTTCGCGCGGCCGGGCGGCATCGGACCTTGGTTATGATCACCTTCAAGCCAGGCTTTTACATCGAAATAGTAAAGCTGCTTAGACCACAGCAGGCCCGCAAGGGCCTGACGTTGAACATTGCGCGCGTCGGCATCCTTTATCCCGTACTGCAACGCAGCGTAGTAGTCGTCGGCTTCTTTGAGCCGTGCTGTGAATAACTCTCGCGCATCAACTGCCGCAGCATGCGCGGGCGCAAACCGCAGATACACCACCTCACTCGCATAGCCTTCAAGCGAGAGTAAAAAATGCGCAGCAACGCGAGTGCCCCTGTCGCGCCGGACTGCATTGGCGTCAATCCCGGTGATGAAGTCGTTGATTCCGTCTTTAAACGGGCCTTGCCCTGGCGATCCGAAAAGCTTCGGCGTATTTGTTTCGTTTTCGCAAAACAGCCATTCACAGGGTTGGCGGCTCCACGCCGTGACCTGCTTGTCTGTGGTCTGGGGATGACGTGCGTAGACAGAGGTGCCATCAAGTGACAGCGAAGGGCGTTCGGCATCACGTCCGAAGCTCCAGGTATTCCGGGCCCAGACGTGAGGCAGTACGTGCAGCCGGGCAGGGCGCTCGGACCTGTTGACCACAGTGATACGCATAAAGATGTCGTCGGCGGCTTGTTTGGCATACTCGATGGTCACATCGAAGTAATGATCATCGTTGAACACCCCGGTATCGAGGACTTCATACTCAGCGTCGTTCAGTCCCCGCCTCGCGTTCTCGTTGACCAGATCGGCGTATGGGAACGCGGCGTGGGGATATTTGTAGAGCATGCGCATGTAGGAGTGACTTGGGACGCCGTCCACATGAAAGTACAGTTCCTTCACGTCTTCGCCGTGATTTCCTTCTGCATTATTCAAGCCGAATAACCGGTCCTTGAGGATCGTATCGCGCTCGTTCCACAGGCCCAGACCCAGGCACCAGTGCTGCGAACGGTCCGAGAAACCCGCCAGTCCATCCTCGCCCCATCGATAAGCGCGGCTACGTGCGTGTTCGTGGGGGAAGTAGTTCCACGCGTTGCCGTCAGCGCTGTAATCCTCTCTGACCGTACCCCACTGGCGATCACTCAAGTAAGGCCCCCACTCCCTCCACTGCTCGGCACTTTGTGCGGAAAGGCGCGCACCTTCAACGGTTTCAAGCAGGGTTTTGCGGTCGATGTCGGCAGTCATTGTTCGCTTCCAGATTACTGTATATGTCCGGCAGTGCAGGGTGATGTCGCTGCCAAGTGGCACCGGGTCGACGAGCATATGCGTGGGCCCATCATGCTGTCTTCAGATGAAGCGGCGCCAAGTTTCATAGCGCTTTCATATATCGGATAACTGGTATTAGCGGGTGTGAAACCTTGTGGATAAATGTCTGTGCGAAGCGGTAGTATCAATTTGCTACTATCCAGCTAAAATCTAGACCTTACCCGCCCCTCAGGAGCGACTGATGCACAGTATTTACCACGACGAGCAGCAACGACTGGCCGCCGTGCACGCCCTACAATGGCTTGAAACCGCGAAAAACGAGAACTTTCAACGTATTTGCCGGCTTGCCGCAACCTTCTTCAAGGTGCCAACCGCACTGATTTCGCTTGTTGAAAAAGACCGTCAGTGGTTTCCAGGCTCCGTCGGCTTCGCTGCGGATGAAACTCCAATCGATCAATCGTTCTGCCGTCATGGCTTGACGCAGCCAGGCGTATTGGTCGTACCGGATGCGCGCCTTGATGAACGCTTTTCTCGCAACCCGCTGGTGACTGCAAAAGGCGGAATACGCTTTTATGCGGGCGCACCGCTACGGGATCGCAATGGCCTGGCGCTTGGCAGATTGTGCATCATCGATTCAGAACCCCACCCGTTGACGGCACAAGAACTATCGGCGCTTGAGGATTTTGCCGAAATGGTCATGGTGCAGATCGAGCAGTGTCAGTTGATGCGATACCGCGACCCGCTGAGCGGGCTGCCTAATCTGTCGCAGTTTCTAATCGATACCAGAGGGTTGCCAGCCAACAGCAATACTGCACGCTTGGTCATTGTCATCCGGATACAGGACTCTCAATGCAGTACGCCTGCATCGCTGGACGACTGTATCAGTGCCGGCCAGGAAAGACGCCGCGCGATGGCGATTCGTCTGCGTCATCAACTGGATGGTATCGCTGAGACGTACCAGGTCACCGAGCAGGACCTCTGCGCGGTGCTGAGCTGCAAAATAGAGCGCAAGCAAGAGCTGTTTCGAGCAGTAATCGCCCTTATCAGTGATCCCGACTCTCAATGCACCACGCGCATTGGCGTCGCGAGCTGCGAGCAGGGCACGATGACGTCGGCTGAGCTATTGCGCAAAGCCACGCACGCGGTAGAAGTCGCAAGCCGCCGCCAGAGCGACTGGGCTGTTTACGACGAAGCTCAGGACTCGGCTCAGCGACGTGCTTTCACCTTATTGAGCGACTTTACTGCGGCCATGGACGATGGTGGCTTGTATCTGGATTATCAACCGCGCTTCAGCTTGCAGGATGGGCGGCTGCTGAGTGCCGAGGCGTTGATACGCTGGCAACACCCTGTTCTGGGCAATATTTCGCCCGCAGAATTTATCCCGCTCATCGAAGGGGCCGGACAAATCAGCATCGTTACTCGATGGGTCATCAACAAAGCGTTAGCTGAACTCGCCGGGTGGAGCAGCCAGGAGACCCGTCTGGCAATCAATCTGTCTGCCATGGACTTTGAGTCACTGGACATCGCGCTGACACTAAAAACGGCCTGCAAACGACACGGCATTGCGCCTTCGCGTTTGGAGGTTGAAATCACGGAGGGTGAGTGGATAAGAGCAAACCCCTTGGTGATTTCGCAGTTGTCAGCAGTGCGTGAACTGGGTGTGGACGTGGCCATCGATGATTTCGGTACCGGCTATAGCAACTTTGCTTATCTGCACGAGATTCCTGCCAACGTCCTGAAACTGGACAGGTCGCTGGTCACCGACCTGGAACACAAGCCGCGCAACCGGATTATTGCGCGGTCAGTGTTTAAACTGGCCCATGAGTTGGGTTACCGCACTGTCGCCGAGGGTATCGAAACCTTTCGCTGCCTGAGCCTCGTGCGTGAATACGGTTGCCATGAGGCTCAGGGTTACTTCCTCAGCCGGCCATTGCCGCTGGCCTACTACACACGGCCAAGCGACAACATTGCATTGAGTTTCAATCCTTGCAAGCCGGCGCCCGAGCCAGCTCCTATGGCCACCGCCGTCAAAGCCTGAAAGCTCCGGCCCCTTGGAGCGCCTAGACCGCCTGGAAGATGTTCAATAAGAAATGGCCAGAGCAGTGTGTAAGTTAAACGTCTCTGCCAGTGCGCGGTTTTCCAAGGTGCTAGCCAGCTCCTGAGTGATGCTCCGCATCCCTGATCAAGATCTCCTTACCAGGTACTCGGGCGTGGTGCCAGACTGCGAAACTGCTGGGAGACCGTAACCGTCCGGCAAACACGCCTTCCTGACGCCATCGCGTAGGGCGATGGTGCCCAACTTTTCGGGGTCAGATCAAAATTTAAGCGAACACCATGTCTTGGCTTTGCGGAGCTGGATAGATTAGCTGGCCGGACGGTTACGGCGGACGATAAGTTTTTTAGTACGCCTCTGGGCAGCACATCTTCCTACCCTCCGACGTCCGCGGTGATAGCGCAATGGGTAGACCCATTGCTAATGCGACGAGACGTAAATGGACGGCGTAGACGGCGCAGGCAGTGCATAGGTCGCCCTCATCCATTCGATCTCTGCGTGGGGCGTTCGCCCAAAGAAACGTTTGAATTCGCGGCTGAATTGCGAGGCGCTTTCGTAGCCGACATTGAAGGCTGCCGTCGAAGCAGTCATCGCGTTGCGTAGCATCAGCAATCGCGCTTGGTGCAGGCGAGTCGATTTCAGGTACTGCATCGGCGACAAGTCCGTCACTCTGCGAAAGTGCAGATGAAAACTGGGCACGCTCATACTCGCCTCTTGTGCAAGGGACACAACATCCAAGCGCTCCTGATAGCAACAGTGGATCTTGCGGATCGCGCGAGTGACCTTACCGAAATGACCCTGACGATTGAGCGCGGCGCGCATTGAACCTCCCTGCTCGCCGGTTAGGATCCGGTAGTAGATCTCGCGCACCAGCGACGGCCCAAGTATTTGCGCTTCGATCGGATTGCTCATCGCCTCGAGAAATCGCTGCGTCGAGGGGCGCAGCAAATCGTCCATTGGCGAGGCATACATGCCCTTGGGTTGGGCATCACTTGGCCCCAGAGCTTCATCCACTTGCAGCATCAACTCGCTGGCAAGCTGAAAATTCAGGCGCATGTAGACCGCTAGCATCGGTTCCGTTTCGCTGGCATCGGTCTCCATGGTGAAAGCAACGGGGACGGAAACCACCAGGTAGTGCTGGGCGTCGTAAATGTAGACATCATCGCCTAGATAGCCGCGCTTGCGCCCTTGGCACAGGATCACGATACCAGGGTCGTACAAAACCGGAGTGCGAGCCAGCGGGCGGTTTGAACGCAAAAAGCGAATATCCTCCAACTCGCTCAGATTATAGCCCTCGACCGGCGCGAGCTTTTCCATCAAATGCACCATGCCTGAGGTGCGTGGATCAGCCTGAGTCACTGACGTCCCCTCTGCTTGCCACTCAACCGTCAGTTGAACGGGTAAGTGCTTCCCACTGATCCATCTCACTGGCAGCGCGATTCAGCTTGTCACGTACCAGCCCAAGCGCATCACTGCCCAACAGTAAGTGTGTCGGTGGCATAGGGCTGGCAATAGCCTGCAACATTGCTAGCGCAGCCTTGTGCGGATCGCCTAGCTGCTTACCGCTCTTCTGTTCGCGCGCTTTGCGCACTGGATCGAAGCTGGCATCGTAATCGGCAATGCTCCGTGGAGAGCGCTGCATCGAACGACCGGCCCAGTCAGTGCGAAACGAGCCAGGCGCCACGGCGGTCACAAAGATGTTGAAAGGCAAAAGTTCTTTGCTCAACGTATCGGAGATACCTTCAAGAGCAAACTTGCTCCCACAATAGTACGCAATACCCGGCATCGTGATTGTGCCACCCATGGAGGTGATGTTAAGGATGTGACCGGCACGACGCTTACGAAAATAAGGAACGAAAGCCTTAGTTACTGCTACCGCACCAAACACGTTGACGTCGAATTGGCGACGCATCTCCTCCAGCGGCGACTCTTCGAAGATGCCCTCATGACCGTAGCCGGCGTTGTTAACCAACACGTCGACCGGGCCGTGGGTTGCTTCAATAGCAGCGACTACGCTATCGATCCGGGCGAAGTCAGTGACATCCAGAATTACCCCATGAGCATGATCCACTGAGAGCGCCTGAAAGTCCTGCAAAGCGGCTTCACTACGCACGGTACCTATTACACGGTGACCCGCTGCAATAGCTTCCTGCGCCAGAGCGTTGCCAAGGCCACTGCTCACCCCCGTAATGAATAGGGTTTTTCTGCTGCCCATGGTGAACTCCAATAAGTAGGTACGAGGCGATGATGTTATCTATCGAAAACCGGGTCACCTATGCCGGTTTGTCTTGGAGCATTGCCTATTCCTATCAGAGTCAACATTTGGATGGGTGAGCGTTTAACCACGCAATATAACGTTGGTTTTGCGCTTATCTTAGGCACCCGGTCGGGCGCTGCTCGAGGATCCTAGCCGCCTCGGCGCCTGCTAGACTTATAAAGTACCGTAATGCACCCGATATACCTCTATGGAGGCGACAGTTCGGAAATGAGTGAAGCTGCTACGGATAGTCCGAGTGAAATGCTTCCGATCTTGTGAGCCTCTGCCGAGGTGACTTTGCCTGACTCAGACAGATGCCCACTCATGCGCGCAGACTGGATGAAGCTCATGATCGCCGCCGCTCGTTTGCCGCTGCGCAGCGCCCCTGCTAAGAGCCGGTTTTTGCGACCAACAGGCCAGGGCCGGTTATGGTTCTCTGCCCAGTTGTTGTCTATGGGTACGGCCCCGTCATTGAGGTAGCGCGACAGCGCTGAGCGTTTCAGGTTGTAATCCAAGGCTCTGCTGATGGCTGAGCCTTGGGACACTCAGCTGGGCTGATCATCCAGGCTTGCAGCATATTCATCACCGGTACTGCCTTTTCTTGCCGTATTCGACACCGGAAATCCGGCTCCAGCCCCAATAAAAAAAGCCAACCCGATGGGGTTGGCCTTTTGATTACTAACAGCCGTGAAACCTTAGAAATCCAGGTTCGACACCGCCAGGGCATTACTCTCGATGAACTCACGCCGTGGTTCTACCGCATCGCCCATCAGTGTGTTGAAGATCTGATCCGCACCAATTGCATCTTCAATCGTGACTTTGAGCATACGGCGAACAGCTGGATCCATTGTGGTTTCCCACAACTGGTCGGGGTTCATTTCGCCGAGGCCTTTGTAGCGTTGAATGGTATGACGCTTGGTACTTTCAGCCATCAACCACGCCAGCGCTTCTTTGAACTCGCTGACCTGCTTTTTGCGCTCGCCGCGCTGAATGTAAGCACCTTCCTCGAGCAACGTGCTGATCTGCAGCCCAAGAGCAGTGACGGTCTTGTAATCGTTGCTTCCGAAGAAATCCCGGTTAAACGTGATGTAGTTGGAAAGGCCATGGGAGATGAGTTCCACTTCCGGCAACCAGACTCCACGCTCACGGTCTTCACGCAGACTGGCTTTGTAAACCAGGCCTGATTTCTCGCCTACACGCAGACGTTCATCAAACTTGGCCAGCCAAGATTCCATGACCGCATGATCGGCCAAGTGCTCCAACGTGACCGGGGGGAGGTAAACAAAATGCTCGGTCAGTTCCTGTGGATAAAGACGGGAGAGACGCTTGAGCGTTTTCATTACCATGCGGAAATCATTGACCAATTTCTCAAGCGCTTCGCCAGAGATACCTGGAGCCGACTCGTTCAAGTGAAGGCTTGCATCTTCAAGGGCCGATTGCGTCATGTATTCTTCCATGGCCTCGTCGTCTTTGATGTACTGCTCTTGTTTGCCTTTCTTCACCTTGTAGAGCGGAGGTTGAGCGATGTAGATGTAGCCGCGCTCAACGAGCTCCGGCAGCTGACGGAAGAAGAATGTCAGCAACAGGGTCCGGATGTGCGAACCGTCGACGTCAGCATCGGTCATGATGATGATGTTGTGATAACGCAGCTTTTCGATGTTGTACTCGTCACGACCAATACCGCAGCCAAGTGCGGTGATCAAGGTGCCCACTTCTTGCGAAGAGATCATCTTGTCAAACCGCGCTTTCTCTACGTTCAGAATCTTGCCTTTGAGGGGCAAAATAGCCTGAGTCTTACGGTTACGTCCCTGCTTGGCGGAGCCGCCAGCAGAGTCACCTTCCACCAGGTACAGTTCGGAAAGGGCAGGGTCTTTCTCTTGGCAGTCGGCTAGTTTGCCAGGCAAACCAGCGATGTCCAAAGCACCTTTACGACGCGTCATTTCTCGCGCCTTGCGGGCAGCTTCACGAGCGCGAGCGGCATCGATCATCTTGCCGACAACCGCTTTCGCCTCGTTCGGATTTTCCAGCAGGAAGTCCGAGAAGTACTTACCCATCTCCTGCTCGACCGCGGTCTTCACTTCAGAAGAGACCAGTTTGTCTTTAGTCTGCGAACTGAATTTAGGATCGGGCACTTTCACCGAAATGATAGCTGTCAGGCCTTCGCGCGCATCGTCGCCGGTAGTGGCGACTTTGTGCTTCTTGGCCAAGCCTTCTTGTTCGATGTAGTTGTTCAGGTTGCGGGTCAAAGCAGAACGGAAACCAACGAGGTGAGTACCACCGTCGCGTTGTGGAATGTTGTTTGTGAAGCACAACAGGTTCTCGTTGAAGCTGTCATTCCACTGCAGAGCGATTTCGACGCCAATCCCGTCATCACGCTGGATGTTGAAGTGGAACACTTCATTGACTGGAGTCTTGTTGGTATTCAAGTACTCAACGAATGCACGCAGGCCGCCTTCGTATTTGAACAGCTCTTCCTTCCCACTACGCTCGTCGCGCAGAACGATACCAACGCCGGAGTTGAGGAAAGACAACTCGCGGATACGCTTGGCAAGAATGTCCCAGCTGAAGTGGATGTTCTTGAAGGTATCGGCCGACGGCTTGAAATGGATCTCCGTACCGGTCGAATCGCTCTCGCCCACGATACGCATCGGCGCCTGAGGAACGCCGTGAACATAGGTTTGCTCCCAGACTTTCCCGCTACGACGTACAGTCAGAAGCAGCAGTTCGGACAGAGCATTAACCACAGAGACACCGACGCCGTGAAGGCCGCCAGAAACTTTATAGGAGTTATCGTCAAACTTACCGCCTGCGTGCAGCACGGTCATGATGACCTCAGCTGCCGAGACGCCTTCTTCTTTGTGTACGTCTACCGGAATGCCACGGCCGTTATCGCGAACGGTGATGGATTCGTCTGGATGGATGATGATGCTGATGTCGTCGCAATGGCCGGCCAGTGCTTCGTCAATCGAGTTATCGACCACCTCGAACACCATGTGGTGTAGACCGCTGCCATCGTCGGTGTCGCCGATGTACATACCGGGACGCTTGCGTACGGCGTCTAGCCCTTTCAGTACCTTGATACTGGAGGAGTCGTACGTTTGATTTTCGCTCATGCATTCACTCCCGATGATCGTGGGTCTGGGTGATACAGCCTTGTTCCACGTGGAACAATGCAACTGGCGTTTCCGTCTGCCAGCCTTCCCTCAAAAATTCTTGATCTACACAGGTAATGAAAACCTGGCAGTGTAATTCTTCCAGCAAGCGGCACAGTGCGTTGCGATGATTCTGATCGAGTTCCGACGGCAAATCGTCGACTAGGTAGATGCATTGACCTCGACGTGCCTGACTGACCAAATGGCCTTGAGCGATACGCAGTGCGCAGACAACAAGTTTCTGCTGACCACGGGAGAGGATATCTGCAGCGTTATGACCACCGAGCCGAAGTCTTAAATCAGCTCGCTGTGGCCCAGCTTGTGTGTGCCCCATTTGCTGATCACGAAAAAGGGATGACGCCAGAACTTTGCTCAGTTCCTTTTCCTTATCCCATCCGCGGTAGTAACTCAGGGTCAAACCTTCAAGCTCCACCAACTCGCTTAAAGTTTGCTCAAAGACAGGCTTCAAAGCCTTGATGTACGCTCGTCGGAACTCATCAATCTCATCGCTGGCCAAGCACAGTTCTCGGTCCCATGCGGCTTGCGAAGCGGCGTCAAGTGTACCATGCCGCAGCCACGAGTTTCTCTGCCTCAGGGCCTTCTGCAACCGTTGCCACGTCCCCATAAACCTAGGTTCCACGTGGAACACTCCCCAGTCGAGAAACTGCCGACGAATTTTTGGAGCGCCTTCTAGCAAACGAAAGCTATCTGGATTGATTAGCTGGAGTGGCAACGTCTCGGCAAGTTGAGCTGCGCTTTTCGCATTCTGACCATCGATACGTATCTGGAACTCGCCCTGCCTGTCACGGGAAACTCCCAAGCTGCTGTGTCCACCTTCAGCCAATTCAACTTGGCCGAATACTGTGCAAGCAGGCTGTTCGTACTGGATTACCGGAAGGAGGCGTACGCTGCGAAATGACCGAGCCAAGCCAAGCAAATAGATGGCCTCAAGAACACTGGTTTTACCACTGCCATTAGCGCCATACAGAATATTGATTCGAGGGGAGGGGGAGAATGTCACCGGCTGCAGATTGCGCACCCCGGTGACCGAGACGCGGCTAAGAGACATCAGCTTCTACTGTTACAGGCGCATCGGCATAACGACATAGGCTGAATCGTCGTTGCCCGACTCTTGGACAAGAGCGCTGCTGTTGGAGTCCGACAGAATCAAGCGGACTTGCTCAGTGGTCATCACGCCCAACACATCAAGCAGGTAGCTGACGTTGAAACCGATTTCGAGCGAACCGCCGTCGTAGTCCACGCCGATCTCTTCTTCTGCTTCTTCCTGTTCAGGGTTGTTGGCCTGGATCTTCAGTTGCCCACTCGCAAGTTGCAGACGAATGCCGCGGTATTTCTCGTTGGACAAGATGGCTGTACGACTGAATGCTTCGCGCAGGGCCTGCCGATCACCCAGAACCAGCTTGTCTCCGCCCTTGGGCAGTACACGCTCGTAGTCCGGGAACTTGCCGTCCACCAATTTGGAGGTGAATGTGAATTCCCCGGTCGTAGCACGGATGTGGTGCTGTCCCAAGACGATGCTGACCATTCCGTCCTGCTCAGTGAGCAACCGCGCCAACTCAAGGATCCCTTTGCGCGGAACGATGACCTGGTGACGATCGGCCTGCTCAATCTCTGCGGCCATGGAGCACATCGCAAGACGGTGGCCATCAGTGGCAACGGCGCGAAGAGTGCCTGACTGCACTTCAAGGAGCATGCCGTTCAAGTAATAACGAACGTCCTGCTGAGCCATTGCGAAGCTGGTGCGCTCAATCAAGCGGCGCAATTTGCTTTGCACCAGATTAAAGGTGAAAGATCCCGGCCCTTCTTCAACAGTCGGAAAGTCATTGGCAGGCAGGGTAGACAGTGTGAAACGGCTGCGGCCAGCTTTTACAATCAGCTTCTGCTCATCAAGCTTGATATCAATCAATGCGTCATTGGGCAGGCTTTTGCAGATGTCCATCAGTTTACGAGCCGGGACAGTGATCTCGCCGGGCTCGGACGCTTCTTCAAGCTGAACACGCCCCACCAACTCGACTTCCAGGTCGGTACCCGTCAACGACAACTGCTGACCCTCGACGACGAGGAGAACGTTAGACAGAACCGGCAAGGTCTGGCGGCGTTCGACAACGCCTGCGACCAGTTGCAGGGGTTTCAACAGGGCTTCGCGTTGAATGGTGAAATGCATGGTCTAGTCCCTTGCCTTGATAAGCTGCGTTGTCATCATTAAGTCGTCAGTGTACGCAGCAGGTTCTTATAGTCCTCGCGAATATCCGCGTCGGATTCTTTGAGTTCGTTGATCTTGCGGCAAGCGTGAAGAACTGTGGTGTGGTCGCGCCCGCCAAACACGTCGCCGATCTCCGGCAGACTGTGGTTGGTAAGTTCTTTGGATAGCGCCATCGCCACCTGCCGAGGTCTAGCGACAGACCTGGAACGACGCTTGGACAGCAAGTCGGATATTTTGATCTTGTAGTACTCAGCAACGGTGCGCTGGATGTTATCCACACTGACCAGTTTGTCTTGGAGCGCCAGAAGATCTTTCAACGACTCGCGAATAAGCTCGATAGTGATGTCGCGTCCCATGAAGTGGGAGTGAGCAATGACGCGCTTGAGCGCACCTTCCAGTTCCCGGACGTTGGAGCGAATGCGCTGTGCGATAAAAAAGGCCGCATCGTGAGGCAGGTCAACCTTTGCCTGATCAGCTTTCTTCATAAGAATAGCGACACGCGTCTCAAGCTCAGGCGGCTCGACTGCAACGGTGAGGCCCCATCCAAAACGAGACTTGAGCCTCTCTTCGAGTCCTTCAATCTCTTTCGGATAACGGTCACTGGTGAGGATGACTTGCTGGCCACCTTCAAGCAGGGCGTTGAAGGTGTGGAAGAACTCCTCCTGAGAACGCTCTTTACGCGCAAAGAACTGAATATCGTCAATCAGCAGGGCGTCAACGGATCGGTAAAAGCGCTTGAACTCGTTGATCGCATTCAGCTGCAGAGCCTTGACCATGTCTGCGACAAAACGCTCAGAGTGAAGATAGACAACCTTGGCGTTAGGGTTTTTCTTTAGCAGGTGGTTACCCACAGCATGCATCAAGTGGGTCTTACCCAAACCTACGCCGCCGTAAAGAAACAGCGGGTTGTACCCGTGTTTCGGGTTATCAGCGACCTGCCAGGCTGCTGCACGCGCTAACTGGTTGGATTTACCTTCGACAAAATTCTCGAATGTAAAGGTCCGGTTTAAGTAACTGGTGTGCTTCAACGCGCCTTCTACCTGCACGTTACGCTGCTCAGCGCGAGCTGGCGCCTGCTGTGAACTGGCCCCTGCCATTGGATCAAAGCTGGCTCTGGAAGGCTCGTCATCAACACTCAAAACGTTTTGTGCTGGAGCGGGGGCAGGCCTCGCTGAAACCAATTGCGTGACGGGGGCAATCGCTCCATGACTGTTGATCGCTGCCTGCGCTGCTTGTGAAGCGGCTGCGGCCAGTGGGGCGTTCGGTGCAGCGCGAGGAGCAGAGCTGCGCTTGCTACCTATTAATAAGGAAAGGGCGGGCGCTATACCCTGCCCGTGCTCGCCGAGCAATTCGAGCAATCGACTCAGGTATTTTTCATTTACCCAATCGAGGACAAAACGGTTTGGCGCATAGACACGCAACTCGTCGCCTTCGGCTTCGACCTGTAGCGGACGGATCCAGGTGTTGAATTGCTGGGCAGGCAGCTCGTCGCGCAAGAGTTCCACGCACTGCTGCCAAAGTTCCACTGACACGGACATCCCCTAAGTCAAAAGCCGGTGAGGCAAAATCAAGCGACCATTGTAGCGACCGGACGCAGACTTATCCACATGTAGGTTGCGTCCAAGTAGCTATGAATCGGGGTTAGACAGTAAAAAAAATCGACCAACGGCCTGCGTATGAGCCCTGTGGATAAGCCACTATCAGCTAAGGGGATAAGCATCACCTAAAACCTGTGCACAAGTAGGCTGTGGATAACTAGTGCTTTCATGCACAGGTTTTCCGACACCGCAGCACAGTCAGCGCACTGCTTTTGGACAACCTTTCTTTCCTCTGTACACTTTGTATTTTAAGGCCTGTAGAGCTTTATCCACAGAAAACAGCTTGTATAGCTTCTATAAGCATTACAAAAAAGCTTTAAATACTCTCCTTCTTTATTTTTATATCTATGTCCGAGCTCAAGGAAGTCAGTGGGGCACAAACAGCTTTTGGATGAAGGAGAAGTAAATGAAGGAAACTCTGGTTGGAAATTGACCTGAGGGCACGCTTTCTCTAGAATCCCCGGTCTCTTAAAACGGGGGCCATTCCGGCCCGTTGTGGACGAACCAGGTAACACGCCATGAAACGTACTTTCCAACCCAGCACTATCAAGCGCGCCCGCACCCACGGTTTCCGTGCACGTATGGCCACCAAAAACGGCCGTGCAGTCCTGTCGCGTCGTCGCGCCAAAGGCCGTAAGCGTCTGGCAGTTTGATAAATCGGCACAGGTGGTGAGTCAGGACTTCAGCCGGGAAAAGCGTTTGCTGACACCGCGGCATTTCAAGGCAGTCTTTGACTCCCCCACCGGCAAGGTTCCGGGGAAAAATCTCCTGCTCCTTGTCCGCAACAACGATCTTGATCACCCCCGACTAGGGTTGGTAATCGGGAAAAAGAGCGTAAAGCTCTCGGTTGAGCGCAATCGTTTGAAACGCCTCATGCGCGAATCGTTTCGCCAACACCAAGACAGTTTGGTCGGTTGGGATATCGTGGTTGTCGCGCGCAAAGGTTTGGGTGACATTGAAAACCCCGAATTGATTCAGCACTTCGGCAAGCTCTGGAAACGTCTGGCGCGCAGCCGGCCGACTTCAGAAGCTAAAACCGAAACTGCGGGGGTAGATAGTCCTGATGCGTAAGCTGGCGCTCGTTCCGATCCAGTTTTACCGTTATGCCATTAGCCCACTGATGGCAAATCACTGTCGTTTTTACCCCAGCTGCTCCTGCTACGCGTATGAAGCCATAGAAAATCATGGCTTGTTACGCGGTGGCTGGCTGACCTTACGTCGCTTAGGTCGCTGTCATCCGTGGAATCCCGGTGGTTATGACCCGGTTCCATCAGATCCCACCTCCCGTTCCTCTTCGATGGCCGAGTAATCATGGATATTAAACGCACAATCCTGATCGTCGCCCTGGCAATCGTGTCCTACGTCATGGTCCTGAAATGGAACCAGGACTACGGCCAGGCTGCTTTGCCGACTCAGAATGTTGCCGCTAACACAAATACCTCAGCGCTGCCGGACACCCCGCCGGGTACAAACGCTTCAGCAAATGCTGATGTGCCAAGTGCAACGGGTGAG